>CBFCZJ010000005.1:0-30948 GCA_965602445.1 uncultured Desulfobacterales bacterium
TCGCGAAGGCGGCCGTACGGTGGGCGCCGGCGTGGTCAGCGAAATCATCGAATAGGCAAAAGACAGGACCAGCCATGATTACGAACGCCAAGATCCGAATTCGGCTGAAGGCTTACGATCACAAGCTGTTGGACCAGTCGGCGGTGGATATCGTCGATACGGCAAATAAAACCGGCGCCAAAGTGGTCGGTCCGATTCCGCTGCCGACACGGATCAACAAATATTGTGTACTGAGATCGCCCCACATCGACAAAAAATCCCGCGAGCAGTTCGAGGTGCGGACCCACAAGCGGCTTCTCGACATTCTGGATCCCACCCAGCAGACGGTCGATGCACTGATGAAGCTCGATCTGTCGCCGGGGGTTGACGTGGAGATCAAACTATAAAACCGGTGCCGACAGAGCGCCAACGTGAGACAGGGCCATGAGTAAAGGACTGATTGGCAAAAAAGTGGGCATGACAGGCCTGTTTATGCCGGATGGGCGATACGTGCCGGTGACGGTGATCGAAGCCGGACCCTGCGTGGTGACCCAGGTCAAGCGGGCGGCTTCCGACGGCTACAACGCGCTGCAGCTTGGATTCGGCCGGCGAAAGGCATCCCGGGTCAACCGCCCCATGAAGGGCCACCTGAAGAAATCCGGCGAGCAGCTTTTCTCCGTCCTTCGAGAGTTTCCGGTGGAAAATCCCGACGACTTTTCCCTCGGCCAGGAGATCACGCTGGACCTGTTTCAGGTCGGAGACCGGGTGCGTGTGTCCGGAAAAAGCAAGGGAAGAGGCTTTTCCGGCGTCATCAAACGGCATGGATTTCATCGGGGGCCGAAATCTCACGGCAGCAAGAACGTCCGGCCGCCCGGGTCGATCGGATGCAGCGCCTGGCCTGCCCGGGTGATCAAGGGAAAAAAGATGCCCGGCCAGTATGGAAACGAACGGCAGACGATGCGGAACCTGGAAATCGTGGACATTCGTCCAGAGGAGAACCTGATCCTGGTCAAGGGGGCGGTTCCGGGTCACCGAAGCGCCCTGGTGACGATCAGGAAATAAGTCGCTGAAATACCAATGGATGCCGATGCCGGCGGACCGGTCAGGGCCCCCGGCATCCTTACGAGGACGCTATGGCAGTAGTGGATGTGATCAATACCGCAGGAGAAAAAGTCTCCCAGGTCGAACTGGCCGAGGCGCTGTTCAATGTCCCGGTCAACGGAGCGGTGCTGCACGAGGTGGTCCAAAGCCAGCTGGCCAAAAAGCGCACCGGGACAGCGTCTGTCAAGAACCGAAGCGATGTGCGGGGAAGCACCCGGAAGCTGTTTCGCCAAAAGGGAACCGGCCGGGCGCGAAGAGGAAACATCAAGTCCCCGCTGTTGCGCGGCGGCGGCGTGGTATTCGGGCCCCATCTAAAGGATTGGGGCTACAAAGTGCCGAAAAAGGTCCGCAAGCTGGCGCTGAAAATGGCCCTCAGCAGCAAATTGCAAAATGAGGAGCTGGTGATTCTGGACAAGTTCGAACTCGGCCAGGTCAAGACGAAAGACTTTGTCGAGATCATCCGCGCCTTGAGGACGGATAATGCCTTGATCGTCACAGCGGGCAAAGACGACCGACTCGAACTGTCGTCCCGGAACGTACCGGGGGTCAAGGTGATCCGCACCGAAGGCCTGAACGTGTACGACATCCTCAAATACCGCCAGTTGATTTTGCTGGAAGCCTCGATCCAGGGGATCGAAGGGAGGCTTTCATGATCGAGTATGAAATCATCAAGCGCCCGGTGATCACGGAAAAGACGAGCATTCAAAAAGAGGACCACCGGCAGGTCACCTTCGAGGTGGACCGCCGCGCCAACCGTGTCGAAATCCGCCGTGCTGTGGAGCGGTTGTTCAACGTGCGCGTCGCTGCGGTTCAAACCGCACAGGTCAAAGGAAAGGTCAAGCAGCGGGGGCGGATTGTCGGAAAACGAAGGGACTGGAAAAAAGCGATCGTGACCCTGATGCCCGGCGAGCGGATCGACTTTTTCGAAGGCGTGTAACAGAGGTTAGGAGCAAACCCATGGCGATCAAGAAGGTAAAACCGACATCTTCCGGAAGGCGGTTTCAGACATACGCCAGCTTCGAGGGAATCACCCGGACCGAGCCGGAAAAAAGCCTGTTGCGCCCGATTCGCAGCAAAGGCGGGCGAAACGTCTACGGCCGGACAACGGTCCGCTACCGCGGCGGAGGCCACAAACGCCATTACCGGATGATCGACTTCAAGCGGGACAAGATCGGCGTTCCGGCCAAGGTCGCCGAGATCGAATACGATCCGAACCGGAGCGCGCGCATCGCCCTGCTGCACTATGCCGACGGAGAAAAGCGGTACATCCTTGCGCCGCTGCTGCTCGCGGTGGGCGACACGGTTGTGTCAGGGCCCGATGCGGACATCAAGCCGGGAAACACCCTGCCCTTGCACAAGATTCCGTTGGGGACGCACATTCACAACATCGAGCTTCGGCAGGGCAGAGGAGGGCAGATCGTCCGCAGCGCAGGTGCCTACGCCCAGCTCATGGCCAAGGAAAACAAATACGCCCTGGTCAAGCTGCCATCCGGGGAGGTCCGGATGGTGCTGCTCAGCTGCAAGGCCACGATCGGCCAGGTCGGCAATGCAGAGCACGAAAACGTCTCGCTGGGCAAAGCCGGCAGGAAACGGTGGCTGGGTCGCCGTCCCAATGTGCGCGGTGTGGCGATGAACCCGGTGGACCATCCCATGGGCGGCGGTGAAGGCCGCTCCTCCGGAGGTCGTCATCCGTGCACCCCGTGGGGGAAGCCGACCAAGGGATACCGTACCCGGAAAAGCAAGCCGAGCGACCGCTATATCGTCAAGCGGCGGGCCAAGCGGCGCAGCAAGAAATAGACGGTGGGCGGACGTCTGCCGGAGAACCGATAGGAGACACAGAGACTATGCCACGGTCGTTGAAAAAAGGTCCGTACGTAGAAGACAAGCTCATGATGCGTGTTCAGGTGTCCCAGGAGACCAGAAGCAACCGGGTGATCAAGACCTGGTCCAGACGGTCGACCATCGTACCGGAAATGGTCGGGCTCACGCTGGCCGTGCACAACGGAAGAAAGTTTATCCCGGTGTTCGTCTCGGAGAATATGGTGGGCCATAAGCTGGGAGAATTCTCTCCGACCCGGACCTTTTACGGGCATGCCGGAGACAGGAAGTCAAGACTGAAGAAGTAATCAAATTGCTGGCGCAATTTGATTGAATGAAAGAAAATTTCCGGTGTCCCCGGAGATCATGACCGGAGTAGAGGAAAGCAGCCATGGAGGTTAAAGCCGTAGCCAAGTATATGCGGATTTCTCCGCAGAAAGTCCGCATGCTGGCCGACGCCGTAAAGGGAAAGCAGGTGGAGGCGGCTCTGGACGCCCTCAAGTTTATGCCGCAGAAGGCCGCGGGGGTGGTCGAGAAGATCATGCGCAGCGCCGTTGCCAATGCCGACCAGCGCCCGGACATCGACGTCGATGCGCTGGTGGTTCGCAATGTCCTTGCCGATCCGGGTCCCATGCTGAAACGAATCCGGCCCAGGGCCCGGGGAAGGGCAACGCGAATTCTGAAACGGACTTCGCACATCACCGTGATTCTCGCGGAAAAATCGGTGTCATAAGGAGGTAGAGCTTGGGCCAGAAAGTACATCCGATCGGATTGAGACTGGGAATCGTCAAGACGTGGGACTCGCGCTGGTACGCGGATAAAAAGCTGTACGCAAGCTACATCCTGGAGGACCACAAGCTGCGCCGCTATATCAAGAAAAAGCTCTTTCACGCAGGGATTTCCAGGATCGAAATCGAACGGTCCTCCAAGCGGGTCCGGCTGCGGATCTACACGGCGCGTCCCGGGATCGTCATCGGGAAAAAAGGGTCGGAGATCGCTCAGCTCAAAAAAGAGCTCGAAAAGCAGGTCAACCACGAGGTCTTCATCGATATCCAGGAAGTGCGAAAGCCCGAGATCAATGCGCAGCTGGTGGCTGAAAACGTGGCGCTGCAGATCGAGCGGCGGGTCGCCTTTCGGCGGGCCATGAAGCGGGGCGTGTCGTCTGCCATGAGATTCGGCGCCAAAGGCGTGAAAATCATGTGCGCCGGCCGGCTCGGCGGGGCGGAAATGGCGCGGCGCGAATGGTACCGCGAGGGAAGGGTGCCGCTGCATACGCTTCGGGCGGACATCGACTACGGGTTTATCGAGGCCAAGACCACCTACGGCGTCATCGGCGTCAAGGTGCTTATCTTTCACGGAGAGATTCTGCAGGCGGACCAGCTCCAGGAAGGCGCCGCCTAAGCTTTAGCGCTCAGGAGATCTTCCGGGCGGCGCCGCGCGCGGGTCAGGGGTTCGGCAGCCGCAGGATCAAGGAGAATGTCACATGCTCAGCCCCAAGAAGGTCAAGTACCGCAAGCAGCAAAAGGGGAGAATGAAGGGCGTGGCCCGAAGAGGCTGCCTTTTGAGCTTCGGTCAATACGGCCTGCAGGCCGTGGAGTGCGGGAAAGTCAGCTCCAAGCAGATCGAGGCCGCCCGTATCGCCATGACCCGTCATGTCAAGCGCGGCGGCAAGATGTGGATCCGGATCTTTCCAGACAAGCCGTTTACCAAGAAACCGGCCGAAGTCCGCATGGGAAAAGGCAAGGGGGCGCCGGAAGGCTGGGTCGCTGTGATCCGCCCGGGCCGAATCCTGTACGAAATGGACGGGGTACCGAAAGAGCTGGCCGAGGAAGCCTTGCGGCTGGCCTCTCATAAGCTTTCGGTCAAGACCCGGTTCGTGGAGAGGAGCGAGCTGAGATGAAGCCAAACGAGATCCGGGACATGAGCCCCGACGAAATGCAGCAGAAGCTCCAAGACATGAAACAGGAGCTGTTTAACCTGCGCTTTCAGCATGAAGTGGGCCAATTGGAGAATTCGGCACGGCTCAAGCAGATCCGCAAGGACATTGCCAGGGTGCAGACCGTCTTCCGTCACTTCGAACTGCAACAGAAGGATGTGTAACGAATCATGGCCGCCATGAAACCTCGAGGAACCAAAAGGCAGATGACCGGTACCGTCGTCAGCGACAAGATGGACAAGACCGTGGTCGTTCAGGTCGAACGCCTGGTCAAGCACCGGTTGTATAAAAAATACGTCCGCAGAAGGGCGAACTTTTCCGCCCACGACGAAGCCAACGCCTGCAAGGCCGGCGATCGGGTGATGATCACCGAATCGAGGCCCCTGAGCCGGACCAAAAAATGGCGTGTAAGCCGGATCATCGAAAAAGCGATCTAAGCGGATAAGGAACAAGAGCAATGATTCAGTCAGAAACAAGATTGACGGTTGCGGACAACTCCGGCGCCAAGGTCCTTTACTGCATCAAGGTGCTCGGCGGCTCCAGAAGGCGCTACGCGAGCATCGGCGACATCATCGTGGTGACGGTCAAAGAGGCGATTCCCAACGCCAAGGTCAAAAAAGGCGACGTCCTCAAAGCGGTGGTCGTGCGGACCAAAAAGGAGATCTCCCGGCCGGATGGTTCCTTCATCCGTTTCGATGACAATTCCGCCGTGCTGATCAACCAGCATCGGGAGCCGATCGGGACCCGGATCTTCGGCCCGGTGGCACGGGAGCTCAGGGCAAAGCGGTTTATGAAGATCATCTCCCTGGCCCCGGAGGTGCTGTAGCGACGGCGGGCGGCGGTTATTTCGCAGCAGGGGCAACAGCGGGGAACAGTTTTTTCGACGCGGAGCAGCGCAACCATGGAAAAGAACACGATTCATCTAAAAAAAGACGATAAGGTTAAGGTCATCAGCGGCCGGGATCGGGGCAAAGTCGGCAAGATCCTCAAGGTGGACCGGAAAAAGAACCGGGTTCTTGTGGAGAATATCAATTTTGTCAAGCATCATCAGCGGCCGAGCATGAAAAACAGACAGGGCGGCATCGTCGAAAGCGAGGCCCCCGTCGATGTCTCCAACGTCATGTTGATGTGCAACAAATGCGTGACACCCGCGCGCGTGAAGATGCAGCGGCTGGACGACGGCAAGAAGGTCCGGGTTTGCAGCAATTGTGACGAAATCATCGATGCGTAAAGCAGGCGTTAGCCGGAGGTAGCAGCGCATGTCGAATTTTAGACAATTATATCTCGAAAAGGTCGTGCCCCAGTTGACCGAAGCCTTCGGGTACCGGAATCGGATGCAGGTGCCTAAGCTGGAAAAGATCGTGCTGAACATGGGGCTGGGCGAGGCCATCCAGAACATCAAGATTCTCGACTCGGCGGTCGAGGAGCTGAAGATGATCTCCGGCCAGCAGCCGGTCATCACCCGGGCCAAGAAGTCGATTGCCGCTTTCAAGCTGAGGACCGGCATGCCGATCGGCTGCCGTGTGACCCTGCGGCGAGACCGGATGTACGATTTCTTCAACAAGCTGGTGAACATTGCACTGCCTCGGGTCAGGGATTTCCGGGGCATTTCGGCCAAAGCAATGGACGGGCAGGGAAACTATTCTCTGGGCATCAAAGAGCAGATCATTTTTCCGGAGATCGACTACGATCGGATCGATAAGATCAAGGGCCTGAACGTGACCATCGTCACCTCCGCCGAGACCGACGAGGAAGGAAAAGAACTGCTCCGCCTGCTGGGGATGCCTTTCAGGAATTAACGGGACGCGTTGACGGCCGCAACACAGCAAGCGCGGCGCCGGTATCGAGAAAAGAGGAGGATGGTTTGGCCAAAAAAGCATTGAGAATCAGGGCCACGCAAAGTGCCAAGTTCAAGGTCCGGGAATACAACCGATGCCCGATTTGCGGCCGCCCGCGGGCGTTTATCCGCAAATTCGGCATCTGCCGCATCTGTTTCCGGAAAATGGCGTCCGAAGGCTTGCTGCCCGGTGTAATCAAGTCAAGCTGGTAGGACCTGCGAAGAAACCCGGCGTGGGTTTTTTCTATACAACCGAACGATTCTGGAGAGGAACATGTCGTTTAGCGACCCGATTGCAGACATGCTTACGCGCATTCGCAACGCTGGAAAAGCCAAGTTCAACAGCGTCGATATCCCCGGTTCCCAGATGAAAACCGATATGGCGCGGGTGTTGAAAGACGAAGGCTACATCCGGAACTACAAGTTCATCAAGGACGGAAAACAGGGAATCCTGCGGATCTACCTCAAGTACGACAAGCAGCAGAATCCGGTGATTCGCGAACTTGAACGGATCAGCAAACCGAGCCGGCGGGTATATGTGGGAAAAGATGAAATCGCCCCGGTATACAGCGGCACCGGAATTGCCATCATCTCCACTTCCAAGGGTGTTCTCACTGACAAACAGGCCCGGAAGCAGAGCGTCGGCGGAGAGGTTCTCTGCCACATCTGGTAATAACAGCGCTGGCGCGCTGTTATAAGGTTTCGCTTCGCGAAACAACTGCGAAAGAAAGAAATAGGGAAGCGAGGAGAGCTCGATGTCTCGTGTAGGCAAAAAACCGATTCCGTTACCTGAAAAAGTCAAGGTCTCGTATGCGGACCGTCATTTGACGGTCGAGGGACAGAAGGGCAAACTGTCTCGGGAGATTCACCCCGAGGTAGATCTTCAAATCGTCGACGGACAGATTCTGGTCACCCCTCTTGCCGAGACGCGCCAAGGGCAGGCTCTGCGCGGGCTGACCCGCTCTTTGGTGGCCAACATGGTCGTCGGCGTCGACACCGGCTTTGAGCGCGTGCTGGAGATCAATGGCATCGGATACCGTGCCGAGGTGCAGGGAAGCAACATCGTCTTCAATCTCGGCTACTCTCATCCGATCCAGTTTCCGCTGCCTGAGGGGATCACGGCCCGGATCGAGAAAAACAACGTGATCAAGCTTGCCGGCATCGACAAGGAACTTTTGGGGCAGACGGCCGCGCGGGTCCGAAAGCTCCGGCCGCCGGAGCCATACAAGGGCAAGGGCGTCAAGTACCAGGAAGAATATATTCAGCGGAAGGCCGGAAAGGCCGGCACAAAGTAACGAAAAGATCATCCGGGAATCGAACACCGCCCGAGCAACGGAGTTAGCGCCATGGGAAAACTGGATCCCAAAGTCAAATCGCGAATCAAGCGCAAGAAACGAATCCGGAAAAAGATCACGGGCGATTCCCAGCGCCCGAGGCTTAGCGTATTTCGCAGCGCACGCCACATCTATGCCCAAGTGATCGACGACACCAGCGGCAGAACCTTGGCCGCGGCATCGACCTTGGAGCCGACGGTGCGCGAAAAGAAACCCTTCGAGAACAAAACCGCGGCGGCTGCCTACATCGGGAAGGTGGTCGCCGAGCGCGCCCGGGAAAAAGGGATTGCCAAGGTGGTTTTCGATCGAAACGGCTTTCTTTATCACGGAAGGGTAAAGGCCCTGTCGCAGGGAGCCCGGGAAGCCGGCCTGGAGTTTTAGGCATTTCATCAGATAAGGAGGCAGGCCCTTGTACAAGCAGGATACGGAAGACAGCCAACTGATCGACAAGGTGGTTCATATCAGCCGGGTGGCCAAGGTCGTCAAGGGCGGCCGCCGCTTTAGCTTCAGCGCCATCGTCGTGGTCGGCGATGGGCAGGGCAACGTCGGTTTCGGGCTGGGAAAGGCCGGAGAAGTCCCCGAAGCGATTCGCAAAGGGGTGGAAAAGGCCAAAAAAGGCATGATCGAAGTGCCGCTGGTCGAAGGCAGCATTCCCTTCGAGGTGATGGGCAGGTTCGGCGCCGGCCGGGTGCTGCTCAAACCCGCCTCCCAGGGGACCGGCGTTATCGCCGGCGGCGCGGTTCGGGCCGTCTTGGAGGCGGCCGGGGTGCAGGATATCCTTACCAAGTGCATGGGGACCAACAATCCCCATAATGTGGTGAAAGCCACCATGAGCGGGCTGGAACAGCTCCAGAGCCGCGAGCAGGTGGCGAAAAGACGCGGCAAGGCCGTGGAAGAACTGTAATGCGAGGCACGCTCATGGCAGGCAAGCTGAAAGTGACGCTGATAAAAAGCATGATCGGACGACCGGAAAAGCATCGGAAGGTTCTGCGCGGCATGGGGCTGACGAAGGTCAACCGGACCGTGGTGCTCAAGGACATTCCCCCGGTTCGGGGCATGATCGAAAAGGTATCTCATCTCGTGAAGGCTGAGGAGGCCACCGATGAAACTGCATGAACTCTCCCCTGCGCCCGGTTCCCGGAAAAACCGAAAACGGCTGGGACGGGGTGTCGCCTCAGGGCAGGGAAAAACCGCAGGACGCGGGACAAAGGGATGCAACTCCCGCAGCGGCGGCGGCGTCAGACCCGGCTACGAGGGCGGGCAGATGCCGATTCATCGCCGCCTGCCCAAGCGGGGGTTCACCAATATCTTCGCCAAAAAAAAATATGCGGTCATCAACGTCCGCGATCTTTCCCGGTTCGAGGCTGGTTCGACGGTCGATGAGGCCGAGCTGATCCGCTGCAAAGTGGTGAGCGGCGGTCACGACGGGATCAAGCTGCTGGGGCAGGGTGAAATCGCAGTTTCGCTGACGGTCAAGGTCGACAAGGTGACCGACGGGGCGAAAAAGAAAATCGAAGCGGCCGGCGGCACCGTGGAGGTGAGTGGTTCATGATTGGCGGCGGCTTCGGCAACATCTTCAAGATTCCGGAACTGAAAAAACGGGTTCTTTACACCCTGGCGCTTTTGGCGGTGTACCGCATCGGGGTCCATGTACCCACGCCCGGAATCGACACGGTGGCCCTGGCGTCGTTTTTCGCGCGAGCCCAGGGGACGCTGCTGGGGTTGTTCGACATGTTTTCAGGCGGCGCACTGGAGCGGCTGTCCGTGTTTGCGCTGGGGATCATGCCCTACATCAGCGCATCGATCATTCTGCAGCTGCTGACCGTGGTGATTCCCCACCTGGAGCGGCTCTCCAAAGAAGGAGAACAGGGACGGAAAAAGATCACCCAGTACACCCGCTACGGCACCGTGGTGCTGAGCGTGATCCAGGGCTTCGGCATCAGCGTCGGGCTGGAGAGCATGAGCTCTCCGGCTGGAGCGCCGGTGGTCATCGACCCGGGCTGGGGGTTTCGGCTGATGACCGTGCTCACCCTGACCGCCGGTACCGCATTTATCATGTGGCTGGGGGAACAGATCACGGAAAAGGGAATCGGAAACGGCATCTCTTTGATCATTTTCGCCGGCATCGTGGCCCGGATGCCGACGGCCATCGGCAACACCTTCCGGCTGGTGTCCACCGGCGAGATGGGCATCTTTCCGGTGCTGCTGCTCCTGGTGCTGATG
Source organism: uncultured Desulfobacterales bacterium (assembly GCA_965602445.1). Lineage (GTDB taxonomy): Bacteria > Desulfobacterota > Desulfobacteria > Desulfobacterales > CAFBRK01 > JAIPEL01. The sequence goes on from CBFCZJ010000005.1 coordinate 10,229, forward strand.
ATCGCTGTTATCGGGTTCATCATTTTCGTCGAACAGGGCCAGAGAAGGATCCCGGTTCAATACGCCAAGCGGGTTGTGGGCCGGCGGATGTACGGGGGCCAGAGCACGCATCTTCCGCTGAAGATCAACACCTCCGGGGTGATTCCGCCGATTTTTGCCTCGTCGATCATCATGTTTCCGGCAACCGTCGCCAGCTTCATCAACATCCCCTGGATGCAAAGTGTGGCCGAAGCGATGCGGCCGGGAAACGTGTTCTACGAGCTGTTGTTCGTCGGCTTCATCTTCTTTTTCTGCTACTTTTATACGGCGGTGACATTCAATCCCGTGGATGTGGCCGACAACATGAAAAAGAACGGCGGATATATCCCGGGCATCCGGCCGGGCCGAAGAACCGCCGACTATATCGACCGGGTGTTGACCCGGATTACGTTGGGCGGTGCGATTTATGTGTCGGCCGTTTGCGTGCTGCCTTCGATTCTCATCTCCAGATTCAACGTGCCGTTTTATTTTGGAGGAACGGCGCTGTTGATCGTCGTCGGGGTGGCCATCGACACGGTCGCACAGATCGAATCTCACATGCTGACGAGGCATTACGAAGGTTTTCTGCGCAAGGGTGGAGGTCGACTCAAAGGGCGGCACTAGCCGGTGTCTGCGGTTCGGCAGCCGATTCGAGAACCAGCGGAGGCGCAAAGGGGAGATCGTTCCATGGCCAAGGAAGAGCCGATTCAGGTACAGGGCAAAGTCGTTGAGACCCTGCCCAACGCCATGTTCAAAGTCGAACTGGAAAATGGGCACCAGATTTTGGCGCATATTTCGGGAAAAATGCGGATGCACTTTATCAAAATCTTGCCCGGCGATACCGTGACGGTGGAGCTTTCCCCCTACGATCTCACGCGGGGCCGGATCACCTATCGGCAAAAGTAAGGAGACAGCAGATGAAGGTCAGGGCATCGGTAAAAAAAGTGTGCAGCAAATGCAAAATCGTCCGCCGAAAAGGCGTCTTGAGAGTCATTTGTCAGAACAAACGCCATAAACAGCGGCAAGGATAGGGGAGGAATGAGCTTTGGCTAGAATTGCTGGCGTCGATTTGCCAAGGAACAAGCGTATCGAGATCGGTCTGACTTACATTTACGGGATCGGCAGGAGCACTTCTCTGGAGATTCTCGATAAGCTGAACATCAACCCGGATACCAAGACCGACGAATTGACCGAAGCGGAGATCAACAATATCCGTAAAGCGATCGACGACGGCTACAAGGTCGAAGGCGAGCTTCGTACGGCGGTCTCCATGAATATCAAGCGTCTCATGGATCTGGGGTGCTATCGCGGGCTCAGGCATCGCAGAGGTCTGCCGGTGCACGGGCAGCGTACCTCCACCAATGCCCGCACCCGCAAAGGGCCGCGAAGAGCGGCCGTCAAGAAAAAGGGCGGGCCCAAGAAGAAGTAGCATCGGCCGAGGCCGGGTGCCGCGGGAAGGCACCGTTTCATGGATGATCAGCAGACAGGAATCGATTCATGGCAAAGCGAACGCGAACGAAGAAAAAAGAAAAAAAGAATATTCTCAATGGCATCGTCCATATTCGATCGACATTCAACAATACCATCGTGACCATCACAGACCCGACAGGAAATGTGGTGGCCTGGTCGAGCGCCGGGGTACAGGGATTCAAGGGATCCCGGAAAAGCACCCCCTTTGCGGCGCAGCTGGCGGCGCAGGATGCCGCCAAAAAGGCGCAGGAACACGGGATGCGAAATGTCGAGGTTTACGTGAAGGGACCCGGAGCCGGAAGAGAATCGGCGCTGCGCTCTTTGCAGGGGTCCGGGTTCAACGTGGTGATGATCAAGGACGTGACCCCGATTCCCCACAATGGATGCCGGCCGCCGAAGCGGCGCAGAGTATAACGATCCCGCACAGGGACTGTCCGGCCCCGGGGCGTGGAAAACCTCAGCGGTCGAACCGACGGTTCTGAAGGTGGAAACACAAGGAGGAAACCTTGGCGAGATATCGAGGTTCGGTTTGTCGGATTTGCCGACGTGAAAACTTGAAGCTGTTTTTAAAGGGCGACCGCTGCTTTTCGGACAAGTGCGCCTTTGATCGGCGCAGTTATGCACCGGGACAGCATGGGCAGCGGCGCCGGGGAAAGATCTCCGACTACGGCGTTCAGCTTCGGGAAAAGCAGAAGGTCAAGAAGATGTACGGCCTTTCGGAAAAGCAGTTCCGGCTGTTTTTCCAGCGGGCTGAACGCAAGAAGGGAATTACCGGCACCAACCTGCTGGTGATGCTGGAGCGGCGGCTCGACAATGTGGTCTATCGCCTCGGCTTTGTCAATTCCAGAGCCCAGGGACGCCAACTCGTGCGACACGCTCATTTTTTGGTCAACGGCAGGAAGGCTTCCATTCCTTCCACCCTGATCAATCAAGACGACGTGGTCGAGCTCAAGGAAAAGAGCCGCAGCATGCAGCTCATCACCGATTCCCTCGACGCTGTGGTCCGGCGTGGGATTCCCCAATGGCTCGAGCTGGAAAAAGAGAATATGAAGGGGATCGTCAAGGGATACCCGGTTCGTGAAGACATTACCATGCCGATTCAGGAACAGCTCATCGTCGAGCTTTACTCGAAGTAGGCGATACCGAACCGCCGGCGTCCAAATCCCGCAGCGGTTTTTCCCCGAAGACGTTCTGGAGCAGAAACCATGTCATCCAATGATATCGTTTATATGAATTGGCAGGAGATGATCAGGCCGGAAAAGGTCGCCGTTGAAAGCAGCAGGGCCGCCTACGGCAAGTTCGTCTGTGAGCCGCTGGAAAGAGGGTTTGGGATCACCATCGGAAACGCGCTGCGTCGGGTGATTCTTTCCTCTCTTCACGGGGCGGCAATCACCTCCGTGAAGTTCGATGCAGTGATGCACGAGATGAGCGTCATTCCCGGCGTCCTGGAGGATGTATCGGAGATCATTCTCAACCTCAAAGAAGTCCGGCTGAAGATGGCGGACCGGGAGCCGCGAACGATCACCATCGAATCCAAGGGCGAAGGGACGGTTACCGCAGCAAACATCGTCAGCCCCGACGGAAAGGTGGAGGTGCTCAATCCCGAACAGCACATCGCCACGCTTTCAGGCGAGGCCGATCTGAAAATGACGATGACGGTGCAGGTCGGCAAAGGCTACGCCCTGGCGGAGCAGAACAAAGACGAAGAGGCGCCGGTGGGAACGATCCCCATCGACGCGGTGTTTTCTCCCATTCGTCGGGTGAACTACGTGGTCGGCCAGGCCCGGGTCGGCCAGCGCACCGACTACGACAAGCTGACGATCGAAGTGTGGACCGATGGCAGCGTTCTTCCAGAAGATGCGGTGGCCTACGGGGCCAAAATCCTGAAAGAACAGATGTCGATCTTTATCAACTTCGACGAGGGCGCAGAGCCCGAGCCGGAGCGAAAGGGAGACCGGGAAGCCAGGCCGAAATTCAACGAGAACCTCTACCGGAGTGTGGAGGAACTGGAGTTGTCGGTCCGAAGCGCCAACTGCCTGAAGAATGCCGATATTCACAAGATATATCAGCTCGTTCAAAAGACCGAGGCCGAAATGCTGAAAACGAAGAACTTCGGGCGCAAGTCACTCAATGAAATCAAGGAAGTCCTGTCGGAGATGGGCCTCTCCCTCGGAATGCAGCTGGATGGGTTTGTTCCCCCCGAAGAGGACCCTGAAGAAGGAGAATAGGCAGCCCCATGAGACATCGCAAATCCGGGATCAAGTTGAATCGCACCGCCAGCCACCGGAAGGCCATGTTTCGAAACATGGTTACCTCCCTGTTCAAGCACGAGCGGATACAGACCACCGAGGTCAAGGCCAAGGCGCTGAGAAGCTGGGTGGATCATCTGGTCACCCTGGCCAAGCGGGGAGACCTGCATGCGCGGCGCCAGGCGCTTTCCATCGTCCGGGAAAAGAACGTGGTTCACAAGCTCTTTGAAGATGCGCCGAAACGGTTCGGAAGCATTTCCGGCGGATATACCCGCATCGTCAAGCTCGGACTTCGAAAAGGGGACGCTGCCCCCATGTCTCTTCTGGAGCTGGTCACGGCAGAAGACGCCGGCCCGTCGAAAGCCAAAAAGAAAAAGCCGGCCAAAGGAAAGGAGCGAAAACCCGCCGCCGCTCCGGTGCCGGAACCCGCGCAGGAGCAGACGCCCGCCGAGGCCGCACTAGAGCCGGAAGGAGCCGAGACGGGAGCGGCAAGTCAAGAGGCGGCGCCGGAGGTGGAAAAAGAAGTTGAACCCGGCCCGGAAGCGGCTTCTGCAGAAGGCGATGAACCGGACACTGAAGAGATTGCCGTAGAAAAGGAACCGCAGGCACCGGCGGATGAAGAGAAAAAAGAATCCTAATTCTAATGACCCAGACAACAGCAGGTATTCAGAAGGTTTTCGGTTTTTTGCCCTTGGACCTTGTTTTGGTCATTTGAAAATTCGGATTTTGAATTTGTTTCGGATTTCGATATTCGAATTTCGGATTTAGGCTTACATGCCCTCTGGGCTTATATCAAAGCCGGGTCCTCTGGGCCCGGATCTTTTCTTCCCCACGGGCAATATGATCGACGGCAAGCCCTGCGCGGTAATTCGCGTCAGGGCTTTTTATTTGTCTCTGCGGCCGGCGCAAAGGAAAAGACCTGAACACCGGTCCGGCCGGCCCGGTGAGGTTTTTGCCTCTTGGTTTCATACAACCTGCCATCGGCCCGTTTGAGCAGGCTTTCCGGGGTGTCCTGCGCCTCTTCTCCCATGGAGGAGATCCCGAATGAAAGGCTGACCGGGATCATTGCCGAGGAGACCCTCAGCGGCTGGCTCCGTGCTGCCGCCATCACCCGCTCCATCAACCGCTCCGCCGAAGACAAATCGCTTTCCGGCAGAATCAAGACAAATTCATCTCCGGCAAAGCGGGCCGCGACGTCCGAGGTCCGGGTGCAGGCGTTCAAAATTTGCGCCCAGTGGCGGAGCAGCGCATCGCCCGTTTCATGGCCGTAGGTGTCGTTGACCTTTTTGAAATCGTCCAGATCAATGAACACCACGCTTAAGGGATGGCCGTATCGCCGACAGCGGCTGCATTCGCGCTGGAGCACCTTTTTCATGACCCGGCGGTTGAGAAGCCCGGTGAGAGAATCGTGGTAGGCCAAGAACGAAAGCTTTTCGTGGGCGGTGACATTGGAAAGGCAAAGGGACACCTTGACGCCGAGGTGCTTGAGGAAAACGGGGTCCATATCCGGGGTGAACCGACGCGGGTTTTGGTCTCCGAGGTTGAGGCTGCCGATGACGCCGCCGTCCAGAAAAAGGGGGACCACGGCCAGGGATGCCAGCCGGCCATTGCTGTGTTCGGGGAAGAGCTCGGCGAACGCGCCCAAATCCCGGTCGGCCAGCACCGGGATCGGATCGGTTCCCACCACCTTCGCAAATCGTTGGCGGTCGATCCGGCTGAGCCGAAGCATCAGGTCCTGTTCGGTTTCCAGCAAGGGAAGCAGGCGGCCGGCGTCGCTGTCCTCGATCAGGGTGAGCCACACATAGGGAACGTCGAACACCGATTCGATTTCCGTCAGCAGGACGTTGAACAGATCCTTGAAGTTGAGAATCGACAGAATCCGGCTTTCCACCTGGAAGAATTTTGCCGAAAGCGTTTCGTATTCCTCAAGCAGTTGAAGAGGCAGTCTCAAGTCTTGCGCCATGGTTTCTCCCGGGTTGTCCGGCTTGCCGCCAATCGCTGCAGCACCGCCGAAGACTACGGCAAAATCTGCGGCAACGTCAAGTTCGGTAAAGCGCTTGGCAAAATAACATTCCGAAAGCAGCCGTATTTCGACTTCCATTGGACTGCCGACCCAATGGCACTTGATCAAGCCAAGCGCTTTATAATGTTTTGACATCGCTCCAGCGAAATTTTATATTGCTTTTCCAGAGCCCGCACCGGGCGCTTTTTGTTTTTCGCATTTTTTTCTACCAGGGAGATCGGTTTGCCGGCAGAAAAACGGATGCGCCTTGACGAAGCCATAGACCGCTTCGTCAAAGACGGCAGCTCCGTTGCCTTGGGCACGGGGCTGGAGACTTGCATTCCCTTTGGCGCGGGGCATGAGATGATCCGGCAGAAAAAGCAAAACCTCGTTCTGATCGGGCCGATCTCCGACATCCTTTTCGACCAGCTGATCGGCGCCGGATGCGTCCGGAAGGTGCAAGCCGCATGGGTGGGAAACGTCATCACCGGCTCCGGGTACAATTTCCGCCGGGCCTATGAACAAAAGCGGCTTGTCGTAGAAGACCACTCCAACCTGACCATGACCATGGCCCTGAGGGCCGGCGCCATGGGCGTGCCCTTCATGCCTTCGAAAACAGCGCTGGGGAGCGATCTTTCCCGCAGCAATCCCGGCCTGAAGGCGATTGTCTGCCCTTTTACCGGAGAGCGCCTGATGGCGGTTTCCGCCATCCGACCGGATGTCTGCATCATTGCCGTCCAGCGCGCCGATTCCTTCGGAAACGCCCACGCCTGGGGGAATCTGGGACTTAGCCGAGAGGCCTGCCTGGCCAGCGAGCACATCATTCTCACCGCCGAGCGCATCGTAGCCCCGGAGGTGATCGGTTCGGATCCGAACCGGGTGCTGACACCGGCGTTTCGCGTCAGTGCGGTGGTCCACGAGCCGTGGGGCGCCCATCCCTCGCCGATGCCCGGGTTTTACAACCGGGATCATCAGGCCTTTGTCGACTACCAGCAGGCGAGCCGGACGGCGGAAGGGTACAACCGCTGGAAAGCGACCTGGATCGACGGTGTTTCGGACCGCAGGCAATATGTGGATCGTCTGGGCTCCGAACGGATGCAGTCCTTGGCCCTGAAAGAGCATCTGATCTGCGAACCGGCTGATTTCGGATACTGACGCGCCGATGACACCCTACACGCCACAGGAATTGATGGTCACCGCCGCCGCCCGGCATGTCGCAGACGGGGAAGTGGTCTTTGTGGGGATGCGCCTTCCCCTTCTGGGCTTTTTGCTCGCAAAGGGCACCCATGCACCGAACGCCGTCGGGATATACGAATTGGGCATCGTCCGCGACAGCGCCGCTCCGGCGCCGATTCTGACCATGGGAGATCTGCCGAACCTTTATCGGGCCAACTGGCTCGCCGACACCGGAGACGCCATGGCCCTGCTGCAGCAAGGGCGCGTCGACCTGAGCTTTATCGGCGGCGCCCAGGTCGATCTTTACGGGAATCTGAACACGACCTGCATCGGAGACCTGCAACACCCCGAAACCCGGCTGCCCGGAAGCGGGGGGGCATGCGACCTTGCCAGCCTGGCCGGACGGCACATTCTGATCATGGCCCACCAGCGGCGGCGTTTCGTGCCCCGGGTCGACTACATCACCTCTCCGGGCTACGGCGACGGCCCCGGCTGGCGGCGGCGCGTGGGGCTGCCCAGGGGCGGTCCCAGCGCGGTGATCACCACCCTGGGCTGTTTTTCTTTTGACCCGCGGAGTCGGCAGATGCGGCTGGATACGATCCACCCGGGCGTGGCCCCGGAAACGATCCGGTCCGAAACCGGCTGGCCCATCGATCTTCCCGAAGCGCCGGCCGAAACAACGCCGCCCACCGAACACGAACTGAAGGTGCTGCGCCGGTTTGATCCGAAAGGATACTGGACGGGCAGGCAGTGACCCCGGCAGCTCGATTTTACTTGACAAAGTTTCATTGTAGCTGCAAAATAGCTCCTTAAATCATCTTTGGTAAATGAACGATGTTTAGTGCCAGGGGGAGTGCGTAGAAACCAGCAGGCAAAAAAGGAGGCAACGATGAGGCAAAAGAGTTTGATGATCCTGTCAGTGGTGTTGGCGATCGCCTTTGTCCTGGGGGTCGGTCCGGCGATTGCGGCCGCACCATCTCTTGACGCATGGAAGCCCGCCTTTGATCCATCCGGCGCCAAGTACAAGTGTATCGTGTCCAACGTTTCCCACCCGGTGCTCAAGGGCGTTTACGCCGGCTTTGCCATTCGAGACGAGCTGTGGAAGCGGACGAACGGTCAGATCTACCTCGATTACAAGCCCTTTTCGATGCTCGGAGGCGAGGTGGAGGTGCTCAACCAGCTGCAGATGGGCGCCATTCAGGGAATGGGCGTCAGCTCTGTCGCCTCAACCAACCTCGGGCCCCGGTTCGGCCTGATCAACCTGCCGTTTCTAGTCAACTCCTTTGAAAAACTAGACAAGTTCGTGGCCAGCGGCAAGCTGTTCGATCACTATATGAACGCCATGGACCACCAGGGCATCATGGGGGTGGACATCACCGGCTACGGCAACTACGGATGGGCCACCACCCGGCCGGTGAAGAATCTGGAGGATGCCAGGAAGATCAAGTTCAGAACGGCCGAAGCCGCGGTCAACCAGCTCCTCTACAAGCAGTGGGGCTTGAACGCGGTGGTCATGCCATGGCCCGACGTGCCGGTCGCCCTGAAGCAGGGGGTGATCGAAGGCCTGGACCACACGCCCATGGTCTGCAACATCACCAAGAAGTTTGAAGTCGCCAAGTACTATACCTACGTCGATTACGCCCAGGGGCTTTTTATCTGGATCTTCAACAAGGCCTGGTACAACAAGCTGCCCGCAGACCTGCAAACCATTTTCACCGAGACGGTCCGCGATGTCTGCGCAGACATCCGCGAGCAGACCAAGGTCCAGGAGGCCGTTCAGATCATGAAGGCCTCCAAAAACGGCATCGAGTTCTACGCCCTGCCCGGGGATGAAATGGCGTGGCTTAAAAAGAAGGGGGATGTGGCCCACGAGGAATACAAGGCGGAAATCAACAAGCTCTATCCAGGAGACACCTACCGCCCGGCTGACTTTCTCAAAGAAGTCCAGGACTACATGGGATATCAGCGGCCGTAGACGGGATCGATCGAAAGAGAAAGGGGGCTTTTTTCCGGCCCCCTTTCTCTTGTGATGTCAATCATACCGCCAAGAGGAACCTGCCCATGATCGGCCGATTTTTCAAGTTCGTGGACCGGGCGTTGACCTTCTTCGAAGAATGGACCCTGTTCATCACCGTGATGGTCGCCCTGGTGGCCCTGTTTTTCAACGTCATTCTCCGCTACGGGTTCAACTACTCCCTGACGTGGTCCGAAGAGCTCGTCCGGGAGGTGATCATCTACACCACCTTGATCGGCTGTTCGGCGGCGGTCAAGAACCGGTCCATGATCAAGATCGATGCATCGGTGCAGCTCTTTCCGAAAATGAAGGTGCCCCTGACTTTTTTCAGCAACCTGGTCACCTTGATCTTTTCGGTGATGGTGTTCTACCTGGGCTGGAAGCTTGCCGCCCTCCAGGTGCAGACCATGCAGAAAACCATTATCTTGCAGATTCCGCTGGTCTACATCTTTGCCATCCTTCCATTGATGGGCGCAATGATGCTGGTGCGCATCCTGCAGGTGTTTTACGAGGACATTGCCGAGCTTCGGGCCGGCAGGAAAACCGAGTAAAATCGCAGACGCGGTTTTACGGCTGTTTCGCGTTCCGCGAAACACGACGTCAAAGAGATTGAATCTGATGCACCGGGTAGGGTTGGCGATTGTGAAATCCCACGCAGAGACAGGCTTGAAGTTGTTCTCAACCCCACCTGCAGGTGGATTCTGAACCAACCGCTTTGAGCGGTTCATCAGTCATTCCGACGGCAGGGCCGGCGGCATGACTCCGGAGTCGGAAGCAAGGAGCCCCGTTTTATGGAAACGAGCCACGTGATCATCCTGCTGATCCTGCTGGGCTGCATGGCCTCTTACATTCCCGTCTTCATGTGCCTTTTTTTTACGGCGGTTCTGGGCTTTGTCTTTTTCACCGATCTGCCCCTGCTGCTGCTGGTTCAGACTCTCCTGCGGAGCATGGACAACTTTGCCCTGGTGGTGGTGCTGTTTTTCATCCTCTGCGGCAACATCATGACCGCCGGGACCATTGTCGACAAGCTGATCAAGGTGGCCAATGTGCTCGTGAGCTGGCTGCCCGGCGGGCTGGGCATGGCCGGCGTGCTCGCCTGCGGGCTGTTCGGGGCCATCTCCGGCTCCACCGTGGCCACGGTGGTGGCCCTGGGGGGGTTCATGATCCCGGCATTGATCGACAACGGATACCCTCAGAAATATACCCTCGGGCTGATGACCACTTCTCCCAATCTGGGGGTCATCATCCCCCCCAGCATCGGCATGATCCTTTACAGCATGATCAGCAACGTTTCGCTGGAAGGACTGTTTTTGACCGGTTTCGTGCCGGGAATTCTGATCATGTTCGGGGTCTGCGCATATTCATTTTTCATTTTCCGCAAGAAGACGGAAATTACGCGGATGCCGTTTCCCGGATTCGGCGGTCTGATCCGTGTCCTCAAGGAAGGGTTCTGGTCGCTGATGCTGCCGATCATCATCTTCGGCGGGATTTTTTCCGGGGCCTTTACCGCAAACGAGGCGGCGGTGGTCGCCTGTATCTACGCCTTTATGGTGGAGCTGTTCATCCACCGGTCGATCCGCTTCGGAGAGGTGAAGAAAATCACCGTCAGCTCCGCGGTGACCTCGGCGACCCTGCTGATCATCGTGGCCGGCGCCTCGTGCTTCGGTCGGCTCCTGACCCTGGAAAACATCCCCGGCGCCATCACCGAGACCGTGCTGTCCGCCATCCACTCGCCGCTGCTTTTTTTGATCGCCATGAACATCCTGCTGCTCTTTGTCGGCATGTTCATGGACATCATTTCGGCCACCCTGATCCTGGGGCCGGTTTTTATCCCCATGCTCGGCGCGTTCGGCATCGATCCGATGCACTTCGGGTTGATCATGACCGTCAACCTGGCCATCGGCTACTGCACCCCGCCCATGGGGGTCAGTCTTTACATCACCGGAGCCATCGCCAACAAGGACCTGATCTACGTCTCCCGGGCGGTGATTCCGTTTATCATCATCCAGTTGATCGTCCTGGCCATCATGACCTACATGCCGAATCTGGTGCTCTGGCTGCCCAGAGCCATGGGGTTTTTGTAGCAGGGTTCAGAGGTTAGGAGGTTCAAAGGTTCAAAGGTTCAAAGGTTCAGAGGTTTGGGAAACCCAAGGTTCGGAGGTTCAAGCCAAGGTGAAAGATTGAAGCCCCGAACCCGAACCCGGAACCTCTGAACCCTGAACCCCGAACCCGCAACCCCGCAGGCCGGCCGCTGTTTTCTCCGATTTTTTTCTTGACTTGAAGAGGCCCCCTTCCCTATAGTTACATTATAGTTAAATTGTAGTTGTTTGGCCGCCGAAATCCGGCTCTGCCGAACAACAACACTCGCCGTTTCCTTTCCCACGGGAACACTTCGAAAGCCGCTTTTGCCGCCCGGCCGGAGCCGGGCCCGCGGCGAACACGGGCGAACCCTCGCCTTTCCGCTTGAAAGAGGAGGCCCCATGAAACTGAAACAAATATCGATCGCCATTGAAAACGATCCCGGTCGGCTGTTCGAGGTCACCGAAGCTTTAGGTGACGCTGGGATCAATCTGCGGGCGTTGACCTTGGTGGAGAGCGGCGGCGGTTTCGGGGTGCTGCGGCTTCTCGTCTCGGATGTGGCCCGCACCCGCCGGCTGCTCATGGAAAAAAACATGCCGGCCAGGGTTCACGAGGTGATCGCGGTCGAAATCGAGGACAAGCCCGGTCAGCTGGCAAAGCTGCTCAAGCCGCTGCATACCAGCGGGGTGAACGTAATCTACACTTACGCTTTTGTGCGCATGTCGACCGGCAACGCCGTGATGATCTTTCGCTTCAGCGACAATGACAGGGCGGTGGAGATCCTCGAGCAAAACGGCATCAAACTGCTCGACGCCGAGTCCTTCGGCATCCTCGAAGCAGAGGAGTAGAACGCCCCAGGGGCGGTCCGGCCCCCAACAGGCGGACCGAAGGATGTGTTTATCAGCAAAAAGGGGGGCATGATGAGCGAGAACAGGACGTTTGAACCCCGAAAATTTGCCGTCGTCGGTGCGGGCCCGGTGGGCTGTATCGTGGCCGCGTTTTTGTCCAAGGGCGGATACGAGGTGGCCCTTTGCGACGTGGTGCCCGAGCTTCTCGAACCGGCCGCAAAAAGGGGGATCATCATCGAAGGGGCGGAAACCCTTCAGCAGACGGTTGCCAGGACCTGCCTCAGCGTCGACGAGCTGGCAGACGTGAAGCCCGATGTGATCTTTATCACAGTCAAGGCCAACGCCCTGCCGTTGATTGCCTCGGCCATCGAGGAGTTCCATCGGCCGGAAATGATGCTGGTCAGCTGGCAGAACGGCATCGATACCGAGCTGGAGCTGGCCCGGCCCCTGGGGCGGGAGTCGGTCCTGCGCGCCGTGGTCAACTACGGCTGCGGGCTCAAAGCCCCGGCCCATGTGGTGATGCCCTTTCACCACCCGCCCCACAGCATCCAGGAGCTGGAAGCGCCGGCTGCAGGGGCGGCAAAGGCCATCGCCAAAGTCCTGTCCGACTGCGGGCTTCAGACGACTCGTACGGACCAGATCGTTTCCATGGTCTGGCGCAAGACGATCATGAACGCTTCCATGAACCCGGTGTGCGCGGCTACCGGTCTGACCATGTCCCAGGTCATGGGCGATCCCATCGTGTTTCAGATCGTCGATGCCCTGGTCAAGGAATGCATCGCTGTGGCCCGGGCAAACGAAATCAACGTCGGGTGGGACTACTACCCGTATGCGATCTCCTACATGAAAAACGCGGGAAACCATAAACCGTCCATGCTCATGGACATCGAAAACCGGCGCAGAACCGAGATCGACTACATCAACGGAAAATTCGTGGAATACGGAGAGCAGGCCGGCGTCAAAACCCCTTACAATCAAACGCTGCGTTCGCTGGTCAAAGGCCTCGAGTCGCAGCTCTGAAAGCCGGCGGGAAGATCATGACAGGAAGTTCACTGTTTGTCGGCGTGGATGTCGGCGCATCACGGACCAAGGTCGCCGTCCTCGACGCCCAAAAACACCTGCTCGGATGGGCGGTCGAAAAATCGGGGACAGATTTTTCCGCCACGGCGGACCGGTGCCTGCAAACGGCGCTTCAAATGGCCGGGGCCGATGCGGCAGCGGTGTCCAAGACGTTTTCCACGGGCTACGGGCGCAAGAACGTTTCGTATTCTCAGGACACCAGGACCGAGATCGGATGCCACGCCAAGGGGTGCTATCATTATTTCCCCTTTGCCATCACGGTCATCGATATCGGGGGGCAGGACAACAAGGTCATCAAGCTCGACGATGCGGGCCGTCGGATCAGCTTCAAGATGAACCGCAAATGCGCCGCCGGCACCGGTGCGTTTTTGGAGGAGATGGCCCCCCGGCTCGACATCCCGCTGGAGGCCATGGACGAGCTGGCGCGCCGCTCCAACGATATGGTCAAGCTGGGCAGTTTCTGCACCGTGTTCTCTGCCACAGAGGTGCTGGAAAACATCCGAAACGGCCGAAAGGTGGAAGATATCGTCAAGGGGCTTTTCTATTCGGTGATCAAGCGGGTCATGGAAATGGATGCGATGACCGAAAAGGTGGTCATGACCGGGGGGGTGGTGGCCAACAACCGTTATCTGGTCATCATGGCCGAAGAGATTCTGGGCCGATCGATTCTGGTGCCGGAGCATCCGCACCTGACCGGCGCCGTCGGGGCAGCCTTGTATGCGATCGAAGATTTAAAGGAGAAGTGAGTTGCTTATTCTGCAGTAAGCAGAGGAAAATGGGAACTGCAATATCGAAATCCGAATATCGAAATTCGAAACAAATCCGAAATTCGAATGACCAAATGACCCAATCAAAAACAGCTTCGATAAAAGAATTTGGATTCACATACAGTTGATTCGTGTTTTGATCATTTGAATTTGTTCCGGATTTCGTATTTTCATTCTAAACGGGGGACGTTTCATGACCGAAGAGAAAAAAGTGACGATCAAAAAACTCGAAGCGGCCAAGACCATCGGCAAGTTCATGGCCGACTACTACTACGATCTGGACAACGCCGCCAAAACCGGAGAAAGGAAAGTTGCCTGGTGCACCAGCGTGGGGCCGGCCGAAATTCTGCGAGCCATGGGATTTGCGGTCTATTTTCCCGAAACCCACAGCGCCATGATCGGCTCCACGAGAATGGCCACGGACCTGATTCCCAAGGCCAACGCCATCGGCTACTCTCCTGACATCTGCTCCTATTTGACGGCTGACGTCGGCGCCTACCTGGAAGGGGTTTCCCCCCTGTCCAAGGCATTCAAGGGGATCGAGGGGCCTCCCAAACCCGACGTGCTGGTCTTCAACACCAACCAGTGTCGGGACGTCCAGGACTGGTTCAATTTCTACGGAAACGAGTACGACGTGCCGGTGGTGGGAGTGCATTCCTACGTTGGCGTCCAGGAGGTCGAAGACGCCCATATCCGGTCCATCGCCAAGCAAATGCAGGAAATGATCCCGGCCCTGGAGGAGGTTTCCGGGACCAAGTTCGATATCGACCGCCTCCGGGAGGCGGTGGCCCTGTCCAGGGAGTGTTCGGACCTGTGGAAGGAGGTGCTCGACACCGCTGCGGCCGTGCCCTCGCCCATCACCTTTTTCGACGGCACCACCCTGATGGGAGCGGCCGTGGTGGGCCGCGGCACGAAAGAAGCCAACGACGTCTACCGGGTCCTGCTGGCAGAGCTCAAAGAGCGGATCGCCAACGGCGAGGGGGCCGTGGAAGACGAGCGCTACCGGATTTACTGGGACGGCATGCCGGTATGGGGGCGGTTGGGCGCTCATGCCAAGATGTTTGCCGGCCTGCGGGCCAATGTCCTGGCGTCCACCTACTGCAACAGCTGGATTTTTTCGGCCCTCGATCCGGCCGAACCGTTTGAAAGCATGGCACGGGCCTACACCGAGCTGTTTATCGTCCGGGCCGATGCGCCCAAAGAGACGTACATCAAAAACATGCTGGATTTTTTCAAGGTCGACGGGGTCATCTTTCACGATGCCAAGACCTGTCCCAACAATTCCAACTGCCGATACGGCATGCCCCAGCGGATCCAGAATGCCACCCATCTGCCGTTTCTGGTCATCAACGGGGACCTCAACGATATGCGGCTCATCTCCGACGAGCAGACCAAGACCAACGTGGAGGCGTTCATCGAGCAGCTGGAGGAAGGAAAATGATGCGTGTGTTTCGTGTTTTGTGTTTCGTGTTTTGTCCTTGATGGAAAGCCCGGCGGCACCGTCGGTCCTAAACACCAAACACCAAAAACCAAACACTGTTTTTTAAAGGAGAAGATATGCTCGATTCTTTATTCAACCCCAAAAAGGTCGCCGTCATCGGCGCCTCCTCCAAAGAGCTGCACATCGGCAACCGGGTGATCAAAAACCTGATCGATTTCGGGTTCAAGGGGGAGATCTACCCGATCAATCCCAAGGCCGATGAGATCCGGGGCCTCCCCGCCTTCAAGTCGATCGCGGACGCCCCGGACGGCATCGACGTGGCGCACATGGTCATTCCGGCCAAGTTCGTTCCCCAGGCCATGGAAGACTGCGGAAAGAAGGGGGTCAAGAACGTCATCATCAACTCCGGCGGGTTTTCAGAAACCGGCCCGGAAGGTGCAGCGATCGAAAAGGCGTTTCTCGAACAGGCCAAAAAATACGGCATCCGGGTGTTCGGCCCCAACTGCCAGGGGATCATCAACACCGACCCGGATGTGCGGGCCTACTGCAATTTTACCTTCACCTTCCCGGACCCGGGCGCGATTTCCATCGTGGCCCTTTCCGGCGGCGTGGCCGAAGTGATCCACCAGGCGTTTTCCGCCATGGGGGTCGGCACCCGCATTTACGCCTCCAACGGCAACGCCTGTGACATCACCATCCCGGAACTGATCCGCTACCTGGGCGATGAGCCAGGCACCCATGTCATCGTCACCTACGTGGAGGGACTGAAGGATCCGGCGGGGTTTTTGGCGGCCTGCACCGAGGTGGCGGCCAAAAAGCCGATTTTGGCCATGAAGGCCGGCCGCACCAAGGAAGGGGCAAAGGCGGCGGCTTCGCACACCGGCGGCCTGGCCAAAGAGGACATCGCCACCGACCTGATCTTTGAAAAGGCCGGAGTGCTTTCCTTCCGGGACGAAGGAGAGCTCATCCAGGCCGCCGTGGCGTTTGCCGCCGAGCCGATCCCTCGGGGCAACCGGGTGGGCATCATCACCAACACCGGCGGCCCGGCGGTGATCGGCACCGACGTCATGGTCGCCGCCGGTCTTACCCTGCCGCCGCTTTCGGAAAAAACCGAGCAGGTGCTTAAAGAAACCCTTTTTGCCGAGGCGTCGGTGGCCAACCCTGTGGACGTGCTGGCCACCGGAACCGCCGAGCACTACCGGGCGTGTCTCGACGCCATGATGGAAGACGACAATTTCGACTGTGTCTTCGTCAATTTCGTCACCCCCTTTTTCGTCGACACCGACAGCATTGCCCGGGAAATCGCTGAAGTCCACCGGCAAAGGAAAAAGCCGCTGGTCTGCAACCTGATGACCGACCGCCGACAGTGGACCGAAACCGTCCGTATCCTCTCAGAGGCCGGCGTTCCGTGTTTTGCCCTGCCCGGTGAAGCGGCCCGGGCCATGGCCGCCCTGGTCCGGTATCGGCAGATTCTGGACCGGGAAAAAGCCGAGATCCAACGCGTTGCCGATGCCGACGCCGACAAGGCCGTGCAGCTGCTGGACCGGGCGAAATCCGCCGGCCGAAGCATGCTTCTTGCAGACGAGGTGTACGGCATTCTGGAGGCTTACGGCATCGACGTTCCAAAATGGAGGCTGGCCGAGGACCCCGCATCGGCGAAAAAGGCCGCTGAGGAAATCGGGTTTCCGGTGGTTCTCAAGGCAGACGCCCCCTCCATCGTTCACAAGAGCGATGCGGGCGGGGTCGCCCTGGGACTTTCCGACGCTGCGGCCGTCTTCAAGGCTGCAGAAAAGATGCAAAAAAACCTGTCCGCACCGGATCTTCGATTCTTCGTTCAGCGGCAGTTGCCTTCCGGACTCGAACTGATTTTGGGTGCAAGAGCCGAGCAGGGGCTCGGCCACGCCGTGGTGTTCGGCCTGGGCGGGATCTTCGTGGAGGTTCTCGGCGACGTGCGCTTTTGCCTGACGCCGGTGAGCCCGGCAGAAGCGCGGAGAATGCTTTCTTCGATCAAGGGAGCGGCCCTGCTCGACGGCCTGCGCGGCCAAAAGGGAGTGGACAAGGAATCGATCGTCGATGCCGTTGTCAGGCTTTCCCGGCTCCTGAGCGACCTTGCAGGAATTCAGGAGATGGACCTCAACCCGGTGTTTGCCTATGAAGACCGGGTGATGGTCGCAGATGCGCGCATCCTGATATAGTAAAATCGCTGCTGAGATTTTACGAAGATTTCGCATTTTGCGAAGCAGTATAAGAATGTGTTGCGGTTCGATCTTTGGCGCAGGCGATAACCATACAGCACGAAAGAGGAACGCACATGACGGCCTGGCTCAATTTAGGAGAAATCCTCAAGGTCAACGCAAAGAAGTACCCCGATACCGTGGCGCTCAAGGACCGGGAGCGAAGTTTCAGCTACCCCGCGGTCAACAAGCGGGTGAACCGACTCTCCCACGGCCTGTTGTCCCTCGGGCTGAAGAAGGGAGACAAGGTCGCCGTTCTTCTGGAAAACAGCATAGAGATCATCGAAATCTATTTGGCCGCGGCCAAAACCGGCATCGTCATCGTGCCGATCAACTTCCGTCTGGTCGGGGGCGAGGTGGCTTACATCGTCAACGACTCCGACGCCAAGGCACTGATCGTTCATGACATGTTCGTCGAAAACGTCGAACCGGTCCGCTCGGAACTGGCCAATATCTCCCCGGAGCGGTTCATCGTCGTGGGGGAAAAAAAGGACGGCTATGCCCCTTACGAGGCGATGATAGCCGGCGCGTCGGAAAAGGAGCCGCCGGGTTCGGTCGCCCCGGAAGACACCTGGATCCTGATCTACACCTCCGGGACCACGGGCAAGCCCAAGGGGGTGGTCCGATCCCATGCGTCCCACATCGCTTTTTATCTGATCAACGCCGTTGACTTCGGCTTCACGGAAAGCGACATCTGCATGAACGTCATGCCGCTTTGCCACATCAATTCAACCTATTTCACCTTCACGTTTTTGTATATCGGCGGAAGCGTATACGTCCATCCGGCCCGGTCCTTCCGCCCGGAGCAGATCCTGGAGATCGTCGAACGGGAAAGGGTCACCTTCATCTCCCTGATCCCGACCCATTACAACCTGATCCTCAACTGCTCCGAAGAGGCCAAGCAGCGGGACCGCAGCTCCATCCGGAAGCTGCTCTGTTCTTCTGCACCGGTGCGAAGAATCATGAAGCAGGCGATCCTGGAGTTTTTCCCCGGCGTCGAGCTCTACGAGGGGTATGGGTCCACCGAGGCGGGAATCGTCACCGTCCTCAAGCCCCAGGATCAGATGAGAAAGCTCGGATCCATCGGATTCGAGTCTTTGGGGACCGATTTTGTCAAGATCCTCGACGAGGACGGAAACGAGGTACCCACCGGAGAGGTGGGAGAGATTTACTCCCGCGGGCCGATGCTCTTTACCGAATACTACAAGCTTCCCGAGAAGACCGCCGCCTCCTTCAAAGACGGATGGTTTTCCGCGGGCGACCTGGGCCGCAAGGACGAGGAAGGCTACTATTACATCGTCGACCGCAAAGACAACATGATCATCACCGGTGGAGAGCATGTTCATCCCAGCGAGGTGGAAGAGGTCATCGGCAGCCACGAATGCGTGTTCGATTGCGCGGTCATCGGCCTGCCGGATGAAAAGTGGGGTGAGCGCGTCGTTGCCGTGGTGATCCCCAAGGAAGAAGTCGACGCCGATACGATCCTCGAATGCTGCCGGCAGAAGGTTGCCGGATACAAGCGCCCCAAGGAGATCGTATTTCTCAAGGAAGATGAGATGCCCCGGACGGCCACCGGCAAGATCCTGCACCGGAAGCTGCGGGAAAAATTCGGCGGAAGGTGCTGAAGGAACCAAGCACGAAGTTCGAAGCACGAAATCCGAAACAAATCCGAAATTCGAATCACCAAATGACAAAAACGAGGCAATTCGATCTGCGACAATATTGCCGCATACTGCTGCAGTCGTTTCGAATTTTGAACATTTGAATTTGTTTCGATATTCGTGCTTCGGATTTCGAATTTATCGGCAAAAATCGCTAATTTTTTTTTAATTAACCGAAAAAACGGAGGTTCACTGCATGCTGACAAAAGCCTACATCCCCTACGGCGGATATTACAGCTCCCCCTTTGCCCGGTGGCAGGGCAGCCTTGCCAATGAAAATGCCATCGTGTTGGGCGCCAACACAGCCAAGCGCTGGATGGAGTCAAAGAACCTGGATCCGAAGATGCTCGAGTACCTCTTTTTGGGCATCACCGTCGGTCAGCACTACGTTTTTTACGGCAGCACCTGGGCTGCCCATCTGCTGGGGGCCGGCCACATTCCGGGCGTGACGCTGATGCAGGCCTGCTCCACGTCGACCACCTGCATCTTCCAGGCGGCAAGCGGCGTGGAAACCGGCCTGTATACCCACCCCTTCATTCTTGCCGTCGACCGCTGCTCCAACGGCCCGCATACCGTCTGGCCCAATCCCAAGGGGCCGGGGGGACAGGTCGAATCCGAAGACTGGGTCATGGACCATTTCGGGTTCGACCCTTCGGCGAAAAACGCCATGATCCAGACCGCCGAAAACGTGGCCGCCGAACAGGGGATCACCCGAGAAGAGTGCGATGCGGTGGCCCTGCGCCGCTACCAGCAGTACACCGATGCCCTCAAAGACGACCGGGCCTTTCAAAAGCGGTACATGTTTCCGGCCGAAGTGCAGGTGTCCAGGAAGAAGATCGCCACCATCGAAGAGGACGAAGGCGTGATGGAAACCACCCAAGAGGGGCTTTCCCGTCTCAAGCCGGTGCTTCCAAACGGGGTGCACACCTTCGGCTCCCAGACCCATCCGGCCGACGGCAATGTCGGCATGCTCGTCACCACCCGCGAGCGGGCCAAGGAACTGAGCAAGGACCCGGCAGTCGAAGTCCAGGTGCTTTCTTACGGGCACCACCGGGCCAAGTCGGGGTTCATGGCCGCGGCAGTGGTGCCGGCCTGCAGGATGGCCCTGGAAAAGGCAGGGGTGGACATCGCCGATGTCAAGGTCGTCAAAACCCACAACCCGTTTTCGGCCAACGACATTTTCCTGGCCAAGGAATTCGGCATCGACGTGATGGGCTTCAACAACTACGGAAGCTCCATCGTCTTCGGCCATCCCCAGGGACCTACTGCCGGCCGGTGCATCATCGAAGGCATCGAAGAGGCGGCCATGGCCGGCGGAGGCTACATGCTCTTCGGCGGCTGCGCCGCAGGAGACACGGCAGGGGCGCTGCTGATCAAGGTCGGGTAAGGTATAGAAAAGGGCCGGGCAAATAGCCTCGGCCCAGCCCCACTTAATCGTCAACATAAATCCGAAATCCGAATATCGAAATTCGAAACAAATTCGAATGACCGAAATTCAAATGTTCAAAACCATAGTTGCCGGCTGATGCCCCGTTTTGGTCATTTGGAAATTAGAATTTTGAATTTGTTTCGGATTTCGGATTTCGTGCTTCGAATTTGCCCTATTTTTATCTGCCGTTGGCCGGATAACTCCCCAGCCGCTTCAAACTGATGGTCAATTCCTCCATCTTTGCCAGCACCG
>CBFCZJ010000006.1:0-30906 GCA_965602445.1 uncultured Desulfobacterales bacterium
TGTTTTTCAGCTTCGAACGCTCCTGGCTCCGGAAATTCAAGGAAATGCTGGTGGCGGTACAGATCGAATCCAGCTACAGCAAAGAGGAAATCCTCGAAGCCTACGTGAATCAGATCGCCTTCGGGGTCGGCGCCTACGGCATCGAGCAGGCGGCGCACATCTTTTTCGGCGTACCCGCGGCCGATCTGACCCTTTCGGAGGCAGCGCTTCTGGCCGGCCTGCCGAAATCCCCGACCCGCTACAACCCCTACCGGCACTTCGAGCGGGCAAGACAACGGCAGCGGATCGTACTGATTCGAATGGCCGATGTGGGCTATGTTCCCCCGGAAGACGCCCGCACCGCCGCTCAGCAGGAGCTGGTGCTCGAACCGCTGCGATCTTCGGCCCGAAGCGGAAGCTACTTTCTCGATCTGGTCATCGACTCGTTAGAAACGCAATACGGCGCCCAAGTGGTCTACCACGGCGGACTGAAGGTCTTTACCACCCTTGACCCCCAGCTTCAGGCATGGGCGGTGGCATCGGTTCAGGACGGGCTCGCCACGTTAGACGGGGAGCTGGGCGTCTTAAAAGCCGAAGCGGACCGACGCCCCCAGGGGGCGCTGGCGGCCGTGGAAACCCGGTCCGGCGCCGTCAAGGCCATGGTCGGCGGACGCGACTACGCAGAAACCGAATACAATCGAGCCGTCTACAGCCAGCGGCTTCCAGGATCGGGATTCAAGCCCTTCGTGTACTATGCCGCCTTTGAAACGGAAAACCTTCATCCGGCAACGGTGGCCGTGGACCGGCCGGTGAGAATTCCCGTGGTCGGCGCCCGGGACTGGGAACCGCAGAACTTTTCCAGGAGATATCGCGGCCCGATGATTCTCAAGCGCGCCTTTACCCAGTCCGTCAACACCATCGCCGCCCAGATCGTGGAACAGGCCGGGCCCGACGCCGTGATCCAGGCCGCGCAAAAATGCGGCATTCAAAGCCCCCTATCTCCTGTCTACTCCGTGGCCCTGGGAACCTCCGGCGTCAGCCCCCTGGAGATGGCATCGGCCTTTGCCACATTTGCCACCGGCGGAATCCGTCATGATCCGTTCTGGATCCAGCGGGTGGAAGACGCCTATGGACACGTGCTTGAGGAACGGATCGTCAGCGGCCGCAAATCCCTGAACCCGGAGATCACCTACCAGGTGGTGGATATGATGCAGGCCGTCATCGAAAACGGAACCGGGGAGGTCATCCGCCGTCTCGGCTTCCGCCTGCCTGCCGCCGGTAAAACCGGAACCACCAACGATTTTCGCGATGCATGGTTCACCGGCTTTACCCCCACCTTGAGCTGTTCGGTGTGGGTGGGCTTCGACCGCGAGGACGGCCTTCGGGACAGAAACGGCAGGGGCGTCACAGGGGGCAGAGGCGCCGCCCCGATCTGGGCGGACTTCATGAAAAGGGCCTTCGAAGGGGAACCGGCGCGGGAGTTTCCCGTACCGGACAATATCCGTTTTACGGCCGTGGATCCTCGCACCGGCAAGCCGGCGGGGCCTTCCGACCCGGGCGCCGTGCAGGTGGCCCTGCGGCCGGGGCAAACCCCGGACGGACGGATCCTGGGAAGCCCCGCCCTTTTGCCGCCTGGATTCGATCGCCGTCAGGAAGCGCCATGAACCCGTCTGCCCCCGGACATCGACCGGTAAATCAGGCTCCGGACAAAAACCACCGTCGGATCGATAACGGACAATGCTACACGCCTTGAAACACTACGCTCTTCGCCTTTGGACCGCCATTGTCTTCGGCGGTGCGGTGGTGTTGTCGATTCCACCGTGGACCGGCAACGGGCTGACGCCGGCGTCCACCCTGCTGCCGGCGGCAGCGATCCTATTGGGGGTTTTCTTCGCGGCCGGGGCGGCCTATACGGCCTTAGGCATCCGCAGCGTTCGAAACCACCTGCATGGCGCCGAAGATTGGGAGCGGGCGGGCAGCGCTGCCGAAGCAGAAGCAAGCTATCGCAAAGCCCTTTCCGCCTATGACAGCTTCCTGTTGTCGCCCCGGGGCCGAAAGCGCGTGTATCGTGAACTTGCCGACCACCTGGCCCGTTTTTATGCCGCCCGGATCGACCAGCGCGCCGTCTCCGGGCGATTCATCACCGCTTATCTGGCCCGCCATCCGGAAGATGCCGGCCTGGCGGAGATCTGGCTGCACCAAGCCGGAAGCCGGGGATGGCTCCGGAGGCAGGATCAGCGTCTGGCTGCCCGAATCGGAAACGCCCATCCTGACAATGCGGCAATCCAGGGGCTGCTGGCACGGTATTGTCTGATGGAAGAGAGGACCGATTTTTCCGCTCTTCAAACCTACCATCGCCTGATCGAATCCTCCGGTCCGGGCACATCTTCGGATCTGGTCAGGCGTCTATCGGAATTGTTCGCAGAGCAGGGCCGTGCAGACCAGTGGGCCCTGCCGGTCTATGTGCGTGCGGCAGAACAACATCCGGAAAAATCGACGCTGCGGGCCGGCATCGCCGCCACATTGAAATCGATTCAAACCAACGAGCAAAACCGCAAGTGGATCGAGGCCGGACGCCGGCTTCTGGAAAACACGGATCCGGATCAGATTCGCCCCCTGCTCCGGCATTTCACCTTTTCCGAACCGCAGACCGCGGTGCCGGCATCACCCCGAAAAGGACCGGGCCCGGGGCTTTGGCATCAGCTCGTCCTGACCATCGACATCATTGCCCGCAGGACAACAGAAGCGCTTTTTTCCGCCGCCCGCAGGGCGAGGCTGGCCGTTGAGTGGTTGAAAAAGACACCGGCCGCGCGGCAGGCAATCCTGTGGGTATTTTTTACCGCAGCCACCGTCGCTGCGATCATCCTCGTCGTCAACACCGCAGGCTACTTGTTCAAATCGGAAAAGCCGCCGGAAGAAACGGCGCCGGCGGTAAAGGCGACCGGAAAGTTCACCATTCAGGTGGCGGCATACTTGAAAGAAGAGCACGCCCGCCGCTTTGCGGCCGAACTTGAAAAACACGGCCTGGACGTATACTGGACAGCCAATCCGGTGGGCCAAAAGCAATGGTACCAGGTACGGATCTCCCGGTTCCAGGACAAGGTCGCCGCAAGGGCGTTTGGCGAGGCCCTCAAGTCAAAGGGTCTGATCGAGGATTTCTACATCGCCAACTATGAGCCGCCTCAATACCGCCCGTAAAGACCATCTGCAGACTGTCTCCAACCGCGGGTCGAATGCAGTCTCACAATCCTGGTCCTCCGGGCCCGGATCTTTACAATCGGCCCCTGATGAAGTATCTATATCGGCTCGCCTCTCGGCCGAGACACCGGCGGCGCCAGTGCCGGCATCGAGTTTAACCCCTATATCCATAAATTCGCGGCAGCGAATTTATCAGGAATTCCCGGCCATGAAATCCGGAAACGTCACCATTGAGGCCACGGCCTATGAAATAGGCAGCCGGCGCATCAGCTCCTCTTCGATGGAAGAGCGGCTTTGGTCGACCATGCAGCGGTTGAAGATTCCAAGAGGCACCATCGCCGGGCTGACCGGCATCCTGGAGCGTCGATTCTGGGACTACGGAACCATGCCCAGCGATGTGGCCACACGGGCCGCCCGAAAAGTCATCGAACAGTACGGCATCGACCCGGATCAGATCGGGTGTCTGATCAACACCTCGGTCAGCAAAGACTACATCGAACCATCGGTAGCCTGCCTGGTTCATGGAAATCTGGGTCTGTCTCCGAATTGCATCAACTACGATATCGGAAATGCCTGCCTCGGTTTTGTCAACGCCCTGGTGAGCATGACCCTGATGCTCGAAGCGGGAATCATTCGCTACGGGATGATCGTAGCCGGGGAGGGATCCCAGGAGGCGGTGGAAGCCACCCTGGCCAGGCTCGAATCCGACGATGCCACGGAAAAAGATTTCCGGGATAACTTTGCCACATTGACCCTCGGATCCGGTGCCGTGGCCATGATCCTGACCCACAAGCGGTTTTCACGGACCGGTCACGTGATCAACGGAGAGGTCACCCGGGCTGCCACCCAGCACAGCCGTCTTTGCCTGGGACAACCTGACCGTATGATCGCCGATGCCCACGGGGTTCTGATCCACGGCGTGGCTCTCGCCCATGAAACCTGGCAGCAGGCAAGCCGGGAGCTGGAAAACTGGGGCGATGAGCGCATCGATCTTTACATTCCCCATCAGGTGAGCCAGCGGAACATGGATGCGCTGACCCGCACTCTCGGCTTGCCCCTTGAAAAATTCCATCTCAACTTTCCGACCCTGGGAAACATCGGACCGGCCGCACTTCCGATCACCCTGGCCCAGGCCGAGGAAGCCGGACGGACCGGATCCGGCGATCACATCGCCCTGATGGGAATCGGCAGCGGGTTGAACTGCACGATGATGAGCGTCACGTGGTGAGGCGGGTTAAATGGTCAAGTGGTCGAATGGTCGAATGGGAAAAACGACGGTTTTTTAGATCTCCGGCTGTACCAATCAACCAATCGACCCATCAACCAATCAACTATTGATGGTTTCGTAAAAAGTGCCCGAAGCGTCATTCCGGGCTTGACCCGGAATCCAGAACTTATCGAAATCACTGGATTCCCGCTTTCGCGGGAATGACGAAAAAAGAGAAATTCGGATTTTTTACGATTTCATCAACTATTGACCAAATTTCACTTTTTCCTGGCTTTCTTGATTTCCTCCAGGTGGGCGGCGATAATCGGGCTCATCTCCGGCGGATGCCAGTGGGTGTCCTTGGGCGGTTCCGGCCACCGATCGGGCAAATGCCGCACCGAGCCCGGCTTTTCTGCTGTTTTTAAAAATGACAAGGCCTCAAGGAGGATCTTTTTTTGTCCCTGGACATCTCCCACCTGGCCGACGGGACGGCCGTAGGGATACTCAACGGCGACCTGGCGGGGGATTCCCACCGCCCGCTGGAATTCCCAGGTCGGCGTCAACACCACCGTGGAAAACCCCTTTTCTTCCAGAAAGCGGGCAGCCAGTCCCACGGACCGGCAGCAGAACGGTCAGGCGGGGGTGAGAAGCACCGCATCGACCTGCTCCCGGCTCATCTGGTCGGCCATGGGCGCAATGGCCTGGTCCAGAAACCGGTCACTTTCCCATTGGAAGCCGTAAAAGGAATAATGGGTATCCGCCAGCCGTCCGATGAGCCCCTCCTGTTCGAATTCAGCCAATCGGGCGATAGGAAGAATCACGTTCATATCTTCACGGATGTAGGACGTGTTGATGTGCAGGTGATTGACACAGATGTCGGTTTCTGTGGCGTCACGGGGAATTTTTCGAAAACTCGGGTCCCCCCAGGTCGGGTCATTTTTTTCCCTCTCCATGTCAAAGGGCTCATCTTTTTTACAGCTGATACCGGCGCTGGTCACCAGCGCAAAGGACGTCTCTGAAAGCGGCTTTTCAAGCGGCGTCCAGGGGATCAACCCGTCGTAGTTTTGCTCCGGAATGAAAGAGTTTATCCAGGCAGCCAGACCCGGCGGAAGAAAATGAAACCCATCCACTTTTTTATGACTATCTTTCATGAAAACCTCCCAGTTCATCGGTTGGCCGGCCCATCGCAACGAAAGCCTCCTTTATCGAGAGGCCGTAGTGGCTCTTCGCAGCTTCATGGCGGGGGGCCGGCTTGCGTTTTATCAAAATCCACCCTAAAAAAATAAGTTCGGAAACCTGGATGAAAAGGGGAGCGAAAATGAGCACACCGTGTGACCTGGTCATCGTCGGCGGCGGCATCGTGGGGCTGGCCACGGCTATGGTGCTATCCAGGCAGACCCGGGCTCGAATCACGCTGCTCGAAGCCGAAAACCACCTGGCAGCCCATCAGACCGGAAACAATAGCGGAGTGATCCATTCCGGCCTCTATTACAAGCCCGGTTCCCTCAAGGCGAAAAACTGCTTCGAAGGGCGCCGGGCCCTGGTTGAATTCTGCCGGAAAAACGAGATCCGCCACGAAATATGCGGAAAGATCGTTGTCGCGGATCGGCGCGAACAGATCCCCCTGCTGGACGAATTGGAGCGCAGGGGCAACGCCAATGGCCTTCGGGGCATCCGCCGCCTGTCACCGCAACAGCTTCGCCATTACGAACCCTTTGTCGCCGGCGTCGACGGTCTTCACGTTCCTGAAACCGGGATCGTCGACTACGTCGAAGTCGCCAAGGCCTTCGGTCGCGAGGCCCGGCGGAGCGGCGCCCGGATCTACATGGGCCGGCGATTTCTGGATATGGCGTCCAGATCCGATTCGCTGATTGTGAAAACCGACGCCGGGCCGATGCAATGCCGGTATCTCATCAACTGCGGCGGGCTCCAGTGCGACCGCATCGCCCGAAAATGCGGCCTGGCACCGGACATCCGGATCGTCCCCTTCCGGGGCGAATATTACAAGATGGCCCCGGAGCGCCAAAGCCTGGTCAAAAACCCGATCTACCCGGTGCCGAATCCTTCCTTTCCATTTCTGGGGGTGCATTTTACCCGGCTGATCGACGGCGGCATTGAGGCCGGACCCAACGCGGTTCTGGCATTGGCAAGGGAGGGGTACAAAAAGACCGATTTTTCCCTGAAAGACACCCTAGACACCCTGACCTACCCCGGATTTCTGCGTCTGGCCGCCCGGTACTGGAAAACCGGGATCGGTGAGATCCTTCGGTCCGTGAGTAAGGCCGCCTTTGCGCGGGCCCTTCAAAATCTCGTGCCGGCTGTGACCGCAGGAGATCTTTGTCCCGGGGGTGCCGGTGTCCGGGCCCAGGCCCTTGCACCGGACGGACGGCTTCTGGATGACTTTTTCATCTCCGGCGACAAGCGCACGATTCATGTGCTGAACGCCCCTTCACCGGCGGCAACGGCGTCTATCAGCATCGGCCGTCAAATTGCCGCAACGGCCGTTTACCGGTTCAGCCTCGATCAAATTCGGAAGTGAATCGGCCCCCTATTCCCACCGGCCGTCTTGCCGCTTGCGCAAGTCGATCACCTCGATCGTCCCTCGTTCGCTGATCAGGGAAGTCAACAGCCAGCTTACCACGCTGATCAAAAGCGATCCTAGCAGCGCTGGGCCAAAGCCCCGTACGGCAAAGCCGGTGATCACCCCGGAGACCATCATCAGCATGATCGCGTTGATCACAAACGTGAACAGGCCCAGGGTGAGAATATTGATAGGCAAGGTGAGGAGAATCAAAATGGGCCGGAAAAACGCATTCAATATGCCCAGAATCGCGGCAGCAAAAAAGGCCGATCCAAAGCCGGAGGCCTGAATTCCGGTGATCAGGTGGGACGCCAGTAAAATCGCCAGCGTAAGGGCAAGCCAGCGAAGGAAAATACCCCGCATTTCTTCTCCTTTCTTCGGACTTTTTACGAAGTCGTGATGCTTGACTACCCTCGGTAGCGCCCATACCACATCCGCCCGAGCATCCGCCGAAGATCGAACTCGGTGATCAGGCCCCGTTCGACCAGAATGGCCCCCAGCTTTCGGTTGCTCCGCTGCAGTGCCCAGTTCACATCGTCTTTTGTAACATATCCCAGTTCGATGAGCACTTCGCCCATCCTCATTTTTTCATGGGACTTTTGGTAAACGACCGCCTTTTCCTGTTGCTTGGAAGAGATCTTTCCCGCCAGCAGCAGCAAATCTCCGATCCTGAGCTTCTGCTCGTCGAGGGCGTTTTCGAGTTCATCGCGGATGATAAACCCGCGCGCCACGAGAACCTCTCCCAGCCTGGGGCGAAACCAGCGCGTTTTTCTGATCCAGCGATAGGCCAAGTCCAAAAGGTCTCCTGCCAGCACGGAGACCGTCAAAAACAGGACCATGAGAAATATGAGATTGAACGCCTCGCTGTCGAAAAGGTCTGACACATGGGAAAGGCAATCTTTTGCCCCGATGCACGGCACCGTGAAATAAAGGAGCCAGCAAAGCGCAAATGCGCCGACCATGACCTGCCATTTCGGTCTCAGCCCCATTGAGCCTCCCCGGAGATAAAGACAAAGACAATGCTGTCCTGTTTTCCTGAAGGCGGATCAATCAGCACCGGCGGTGGAATCTGCCGTCCATTGCTCGCTTCTGCCGGTTTCGATATAAACTTGATCTGAGCCATTTTGCGATTGTCTTCGGAAAAAACCCGCCAGGAATGCGGGCGGGGATGAACCCCGCCCCTACCTGCGGGGTGGCGATGGCCTCGTAGGGGCGGGCTTTATGCCCGACCGGAAAGAGCTCCGAAGAAATAATCGCTCAATTTAGGATAAAGTATCTATGCTGGTTATTCACCCATTGTCAAATCGTCGGATTCCTTCCTTGCCCGGCCTTCCTTCCGACCGGCTCTATCGATGGCTGTCATTCGGTACGGGGGCCAAGTATGCAGACCCGCGCCGATCTATAAACTCTGAGAAACCGGCCTGACGACGATTTCACTGACATCCACCTCCTCTGGCTGTTCCATGGCGTATCGAACCGCCTCAGCGATCCTTTCCGCCGGCATCGGCGTTACCGGGATTTTCTTCCAATCGTCCAGGACATCGGTGTCGGTGATCGTGTTTGCCAGCTCGGTGGAGACAGCGCCGGGCGATATCAGCGTCACCCGGAGCCTGGATTCCGGGTGCAGTTCCATGCGAAGTCCTTCGGTAATGGCCCGAACGGCAAACTTCGTTCCGCTGTACACCGCCGACCCCGGAAATACCACATGCCCAGCCACCGATGATACGTTGATCATGTGACCTTTATTCCGCTCCATAAAGTGTGGAAGCACGGCGGCGATTCCGTTGAGCACCCCCTTGATATTGACATCGACCATCTGCTCCCATTCGTCCACGTGCAGTTTTTTCATGTACGAAAGCGGCATGATGCCGGCGTTGTTAAACAAGACATCGACTTTCCCGAATCGTTGGATTGCGTCCTTTGCTGCGTTCTGAAAGGCCAAGCGATCGGTTACATCGACCATCCGATATTCCGCCGATCCACCGCTGTTTTCGATTTCCCTTTTCAGGTCCTGCAAATTTTTCTCCCGCCGAGCCAGCAGCATCACCGAAGCACCGGAGGCAGCCATCAATCTTGCCGTGGCGCGACCGATGCCGCTGCTTGCACCGCTGATCATCACCGTTTTTCCCGAAATACCTTCCATGATTTTCCTCCTTTGTCCTATCCCTTGATCATGTTTAGGCCTGCGCTGATCATGGGTATGCGTTGAGACGAGTTCGCACACCGACAACAAATTATTCCTTCCGCGAAGTCATGATGCCAAAATGAGCGATCTTAACGTAACATGCAAAATTGGGTTGTCAAAACAAGGCGTCTTTGATCTCCTATTTTCCCAAAACAACGAATTTTCAATACCCTATGGCTGGCCCGCCAAGCGCAACGCCAGATCGTCATTTTTTGTAGTTTTTATCTTTACGATCTCCGCAACCCCATCATAACGTGAAGATTGCCAAAAACCCCTTGCGATTCGCATGCCCTATTCATCCGGAATTCTTCTTTATTTACAATATCACCTTTCAGGTACATTTTTTGCATTGCATTTATCCACCTATTATTGGAAGATCACGATCCAACCCCCATTATCTTCCTTCATATATGGATAGAAGAGGATGACAGGGAACGCTTCTTTTCTGCCGACGACTGCAGAAAATTCGTGCACCGGTTCTTGAAACACCTGTTTTCCTGGAGGGGAGCGTTACGAATCGGTCACTGACAGGGCCGCCCTACACACGGTTCTGAAGAAAGGATACCCCATGGCACTCAAAAAGATGCTCGGCGAAATATTGGCAGATCTCGGGGTGGTCTCCCACAATCAGGTCAAAGAGGCTCTGCGGCGTCAACGGGAAATTCTCGAGGGCAGAAACCTGCCCGACCGCATGGAACGATCCCGCCTGGTCGCCGAAGCGCGCTTCAGCGGCAGAACCGATCGCATCCCGCTTCTGGGGCAGATCCTTGCGGACATGAAAAGCGTCACCGAAGAGCAACTCAAGGACGCCCTGAACATCCAGAACAAAATGATCCAGAAATACTGCGATCTCGATTGCGGGGCCTTGTGCTCGGTCATGGATATGGGGACCCGGGTCAATTCGTCTTTGAATCTGGCCGAGGTTCTTTCCATGATCATGCACAATGCCAACAGGGTGACCGGCTCCGAGGCCAGCACCCTCATGCTCGTCGATGAAGCCAGCGGAGACCTTTTTTTCAGCGTGCCTACCGGTCCAAAGGCGGGGACACTGCTGGACCTCAAGCTGGAAAAAGGACAGGGAATCGCCGGATGGGTGGTCGAAAACGAACGGCCCGTCATCGTAGACGATGTGGAAGAGGACCCAAGATTTTTTCCCGGCATCGACAAGATGTCCGGATTTCAGACCCGATCGATCCTCGCCGTCCCGCTGAAGGCAAAAGGAAAGATCATCGGGGTGCTGGAAGTGCTCAACAAGTCAGACGGCACGACCTTCACGGAAGAAGACGCGCTGCTGTTGACGATTTTTTCCGAACAGGCCGCCATGGCCATCGAGAACGCCAGACTCTATGAAGAGTTGAAGGTTCAGGTCGAAGAGACCCGCCGGATGCATGAAGAACTTGTCGAGGTTCGAAAATTTCAGGCCCTGACACAGCTTTCTTCAGGCCTTGCCCATGATTTCAAAAACATCTTGAATGCGATCATGGGCTTTGCCGAAATTATCCTTCTGGATGTCGAAAGCGCTCAGATTCGAGAAGATGTCCAGGAAATTCTGAAGGCCGGCGGCCGGGCCAAAGACCTGCTGGAACAGATCCTGAAATTTACCCGGCAAAGCGAACAGAGCAAGGTGCTGCTCGACAGCAACACCGCCATCAGGCAGGCGGTCAAGTCGGTCCAGGGCAGGCTTCACGAGGGCATTGAAATCATCGAGGATTTGTCCATCGAAAGCGCCCACATCACGGCCGATCCGTCCCAGTTTCACCAGATCCTGCTCGATCTTCTGCAAAACGCGGGCGAAGCCATCGGAAAAGAATCCGGCAAGATCCGCATCGAGTCCGAGGTGGTCTCCTTAACCAATGAAGATTCCGGGCCGCGTCCCTTTTCCGAGTCCGGCAAATATGTCAAGATCCTCGTTGTCGACGACGGATCCGGAATGGACGAAGAAACGATCAAACAGATCTTCGAACCGTATTTTTCCACCAAGAAACGGGGCGTCGGAACCGGGATGAGTCTTGCCGCAGCCGAGGGGATCATCAAGGGTCACGGCGGCAGCATTGAAGTCTCCAGCGCCGTTGGAGAGGGGACGACTTTCGAACTCCTCTTTCCCCTTGCCGCTGAAAAAAAGCCGGAAAAGGAAACAGAAAGCGTCCAAAGTCTCCCGGGAGGCAAAGAGCATATCCTGATCATTGACGATGAAGAGCCCCTGGTGGCCATTCTCGAACGGATGCTGGGGCATCTGGGCTACCAGGTGACGGCCTCGAACAGCTCCGAAAAGGCCCTTGATATTTTCCGCCGGGACCCCATGACCTTCGACCTGGTCATCTCAGATCTGGCGATGCCGGTCATTGCAGGAGACAAACTTGCAAAAAAGATGATGGAAGTCCGTACAGATACCAAAGTGATCATCTGGACAGCGTTCAGCGAAGGGATCAACAAGGAAAAATTCGAAAAAATCGGGATCCGCGCCTGCTTGGACAAGCCGGTCGTCATGAGTGAACTCGCACTGACGGTGCGCAGGATTCTCGACGAGGACTGATCCGGCCTCGAAGATTACGACCGCCATGAGGTGCTCATGGCACTGCCGCAGCTTGATTTATCGCTTCCGATCGGCTCTTTTCTTCATCAATTCCCGAAAAATGATCAGTTTCTGGACGTCCTGGGTGCCCTCCCCTAAAGAGGAGGCCCATGCATCGAGCGGATATTTGTGGATGGGGTGGTCGGCGATGACCGATACCGCCCCGAACAGGTCCGCGGACCAGGCCGTCACCTTCCGGGCCATGTCGACGGTCACATATTTTGCCATGGCGGCATCGCTTCTGAAGTCTTCGCCGTTGTCGGCGGTTTGACATGCCTTGTAGACCATGAGACGCGCGGCTTCGATCCGGGCTGCGTGCTCCGCGATTTCGAAGGCCTTGGCCTGAAAATCGACGATCCGCTCCCCGAATGCCCTCCTTTTGAGGCCGTGAGTCAGGGCCAATTCAAACGCGCCGGCAGCGGTTCCCAGGGTCAAGGCGCTGATAGGAATCCGGCTGCGGGTAAACACTTCAAGAATCTGGCGAAGTCCGTATCCTCTGCGGCCCAGTAAATGGTCGTCCGGAACGAACACCCCGGAAAATTGCAGGCGGGTCAGATCGGAGGGAATCCAAACCGCCTTGTTGAGCTTTTTGCGGCGGATGCCCGAAGCTTTCAAGTCAACGAGAAACATCGAAATCCGACGGTTTCGATCGGCATCGGGATCGGTAACGGCGGTCACCACGGCAAGATCTGCGATCGCCCCGTTGGTCACAAACGCCTTTGTTCCGTCAAGGCGCCACCCACCTGACACCCGCTCGGCAGACATGCCGATGCCGGCCACATCGCTTCCGGCGATGTTCTCCGTGTTGCCGAGGCACATGATTTTCTCCCCGGACACCACCGCCGGCCCGTAGCGCTGCTTCAGGTCTTCGGGGCCAAACATGAAAAGCCCCATGAACCCCAGGTCGATGTGCGCCAGGGCGGAAATGGCCACGCCCGGGGAAACCGCCGCCAATGCCTCTGACAGCAGCGCTTCGCGAAGCACCGAATGCTTTTCGAGTCTGCCCGCGCGAACACCGAACCCGTACCAACCGCCTTTTCCCATCTGCCGGAAGAATTCTTTCGGGATCCGGCCGGATCGATTCCATGATGACAGGAACGGCAGGACCTCGTCCTTTAAGAACTGCTGAAACCGGGCTTGTTCCTCTGTCAACGACGTCGATATCAGAAAGGCCATCAACGCCCCTCTTTCAGGCCAAGGGAATCAGTATGGTAAACTGCGCTCCGCCTTCTGATCGGTTCTCGGCAAAAACCCGGCCGCCATGAGCTTCCACGATGCGGTGGGTGATCGAAAGCCCCGCCCCAATCCACTTGCTTTTTTTCCGCGTGTAAAAAGGATCAAAAATTCGCTGCAGATCTTCGGCGGCGATGCCCGGCCCATTGTCGGCGACACGAATCCGGACAACCCCCCCGTACCGGTCTGTGCGGATGGTCAGTTGCCGGGCCGGTGCTCGCCTGGACCCGCTTTCCCTTGTATCGGAGCCTGCCGAAAGCGCCTCGACGGCATTGCGAATCAAGCTCTCCACAGCCTGGCCCATCAGACGAAAGGAGGCAACTATTTCGGGAAGCCCCGACGACAGCTTCAACGCCAGTGTCACCTTGGCCGCCTGGAGCTCGTCCTGAATCCGGGAGACGGCGTCTTCCACGATCCGGTTAACCTCTGCTTTCTGTCGGTCCTCTTCTCCGGAGTGGCCCAGCGATAGCAGCTTTGATAGGGTATTCCGCATGCGGTCAACGGCATCTTCGACCATCTTGAGGTCTGAAGCCAGGCTTTCATCGACCTGATGGTGGATGGCCTGAGACCTGAAAATCGAATCGATGGTCTGCAGGGGCGACTCGACTTCGCTGGCGATGGCAGAGGCCAATTGACCAGCGGCAGCCAAACGTTCGGATCGAAGAAGTTCTTCCATTGCCAAGGCAGGCTGATGGAGATCCTTCAACTTATCCGAAGCCGGCCGATACCCTTCTTCACCTGCACGAAACACGGCAGCTTGCCGCTTTTCCCAGCCGGCATCGTTGAGGATCACGGTGATGGCCTGGTGGGCCTGGTCGTCTATACGAATCAAATCCAGCCGGACCTGTCGGTTTTTGATCTCTAATGGAGCTTCGCCGGTCGAGGCCTTTCCGGCATCGGCAATCTGTTCCAGCATCGCCTCGATTCTCTGCCGCTCTTTTCCGCTGAAAAGGCCCTGGAACGGAGAGCCGAGCAAAACCTCCTCTGCAATGCCGAACATCTGCAGAGCGGTGGGGTTGGTGTAAACAATCTCCCCGCCCAGGGTCAGCTCAAGGACGCCCTCGGACAGGTAGTTCAAAATGACCTCGGCATGCTTCTTGGAGTAGAGAAGCTCTCTGGAGATCTGGCGATAATAGACATCCTCCCGGCCGATGACCCGATCCGAGGTGCCGCATTCTCCTTCGGCGTCCAATCGGTACAAAAGGGCCAGGATATGAGTCGACATCTTGTCGAACGGTCCCTTGGCAATGCAGTAATTGGCGCCGAATTCGACGAAATTAAAATCAGCCTCCGCCGCAATGGCCGACAGAATGATTACGCAGGCATCTTTCAGGTTGGGGCGGGTTCGGATGATGCGGCACAACTTGTCCCCGCTGATGTTCGGCATGACCTGGTCGACGAAGATGACGTCGGGCTGATGCTCATCGAGGATCTTCAGCGCCGACAATCCGTCTTCGGCCGTCAGTACGGCGTCTCCGCGTTTTTCAAGAAGCCGGCGCATGTAGGTCAGCATCAGCGGATGGTTGTCCACCACCAGAACCTGCTTTTGGCTTCGATCAGGCTTCATGTCATCATATTTTCTTGGGCAAATTTCCAGTTCAAACGGTGGTCGAGGACCGCTCGGAGGTAATCCCCCCTTCTCTTCAGATAATCAAGGTAGTACGCGTACTCCCACAAATCAAATGAACATGTGACCATTCCTATAACACAGATTGATCTCAAAATCCTGGCGCCGAAGCGATCGTTTCGGCACTCGCTGCCGACACAGCCCCAATATATCTGAAACATTGACAATTTAGTTGAATTCTGGGCAGAAAGGTACCCATGGAAAGGCCCGGTTTTCCGGTACGGCGTCGTCAGGAAGTCAATCGGAGGGGGGCCGGATGGAACCGAATCCGACTGGGACGGGAGGGTTGACCATGGGGGAAACGAAAGATTCATATCAGGTGTTTCCGGTCGGCATGGTGCGCCATGGCGGCAAACGACCGGCAATCGAAATCTTCGAGCCGTTTCGGGACGCCCTTCTGGGCCTGGACGGCTTTTCCCATATCCACGTGCTGTATTGGTTTCATGAAAACGACTCACCGGAAAATCGCCGAACCCTTCGGGTCCACCCGAGAAAAAATCCGGCCAATCCACTGACCGGGGTGTTTGCCACCCATTCCCCCAACCGTCCGAACCTGCTCGCCCTTACCCGCTGCAAGATCGTCTCCGTGGACGCGGATGCCGTGACGGTCGAGGCGATCGACGCCCGAAACGGCAGCCCCGTGCTCGATATCAAATGCTACATTCCCGACGAACCGCCGGCGGCGGATGTTCGGGTCCCTGATTGGGTGCGCCATGACGGCCAATGATGCCGATCGGCTCTGCGAACTCGACGGACAAATCGAACGGATCACCTTCACCAGCGAGGAAACCGGCTACACCGTGGCTCAGGTCCGGGTAACGGGCCGCACGGATCCGGTGACGGTGGTGGGCAGCCTGCTTGCCCCCTCCCCCGGAGAGCTCCTGCACCTGGAAGGGGAATGGACGACCCACCCCCGCTATGGTCTCCAGTTCAAGGTCCATCGCCATGAAACCCGGGTGCCGGCCACTGAGGAGGGAATCCGCCGCTACCTGGGCTCGGGAATGATCCGGGGAATCGGCAAAGTCTATGCCGACCGGATCGTCGACCAGTTCGGTGAGCAAACCTTGGCGGTCATCGAAAACGACCCCGACAAACTGGCCCACATCGAAGGAATCGGCAAAAAACGGATCGAGATGATCCGTAAGGCGTGGGACGACCAGAAAGAAATTCGAAATGTCATGCTTTTTCTGCAGGGCCATGGCGTAAGCCCCGGCTACGCGGCGAAAATCTTCCGTCGCTATGGTCAGCGGTCCATTGCCGTGGTCCGGGAAAATCCGTATCGCCTGGCCACCGATATCGCCGGAATCGGTTTTGCCATTGCCGACAAGATTGCCGAAAAAATCGGGATCGACAAAAAAGACCCGAAACGGGTTCAGGCCGGTATTCTTCACCGTCTGTGGATGTTGGCAGGAGAAGGTCATGTGTTTTATCCGTATGGGCCGCTGCTGGATCATTGCAGTGAACTGCTCGGCGTCAACCCGGAGCGCGTGAGTGCAGCGGCTGAGAATTTGCGCCGGGCGCATCGAATCGTCGTCGAGGAAATCTGCCCCGGCACAAAGGCGTTGGAAGAAAATGAAAGGGCTGTTTTTCTCCCGCCCCTTCACCGAAGCGAGCAGGTCATTGCCGAGCGGATCCAGATACTGAAAGCCCGCCCAAAAGGCGGTGGCCCCATCCATCAGCCGTCGACATTCCAGGACGTCATGGAGACGCTTCCCCTCCGCCTTGCCCAGGACCAGAAAAAGGCCGTTGAACAATCGGTCATCGAAAAGGTGCTGATCGTCACCGGCGGGCCGGGAACCGGCAAAACGACCATCATCTCTTCTGTGATTCGCCTCTATGCCCGGTGGACCCGAAAGATCCTGCTGGCCGCCCCTACCGGCCGGGCTGCCAAACGGATGAGCGAAGCCACGGGCGCTGTCGCCATGACGATTCACCGTCTGCTCGAGTTCAATTTTCAAAAGGGTGGCTTCCAGCGGAACGAGGACCATCCCCTGGACTGCGGCCTGCTGATCGTCGACGAGGCTTCCATGATCGACACGACATTGATGGCCCATCTCCTGCGGGCTGTCCCGGATTCGGCGACGGTCGTCTTCGTCGGAGACGTCGATCAGCTGCCTTCAGTGGGTCCCGGCAACGTGCTGGCAGACATGATCGGCTCCGGGCGCCTTCCAGTGGTAAAACTGACCGAAATTTACCGTCAGGCGCAAACCAGCCGGATCGTTGTAAACGCCCACCGGATCAACCACGGTCAGTTGCCGGATCTTTCTCCCCCTGGCCAGTTGACCGAATTTTATTTTATCGAAAAAGAAGCGCCCGAAGAGGTTCGCGATGTTCTTCTCCAGGTGGTCGGCAAAAACATTCCCAGACGGTTCGGATTCGATCCGATTGAAGAGATCCAGGTGCTCACACCGATGCATAAGGGAACCGTCGGGGCGGTCAGCCTGAATCGGGAGCTCCAGGATGCCCTCAATCCCGGCGCCGAGGAAATCGTGCAGGGAGAAAAGCGGCTACGCGTCGGAGACAAGGTCATGCAGATCCGGAACAATTACGACCGGGAGGTGTTCAACGGCGACATCGGCCGGATCGAGGGGATCGACGCCGTCGCCCGGGAAATCACCGTCCGGTTCGAGGACCGGTCCGTGGTCTACGAATTCGGGGATCTGGATGAAATCGTCCTGGCCTATGCGGTTTCCGTGCACAAATCCCAGGGATCGGAGTTTCCCGCGGTCGTCTTGCCGGTCGTCACTCAGCACTACATCCTTCTTCAGAGAAACCTCATCTATACAGCGGTGACCCGTGCCAGGAAATTGCTGGTCATGGTCGGCACCCGCAAAGCCCTGGCCATGGCCATCGGCAACAACGCGCCCCAGAAGCGATACACGCGTCTGCAATCACGGATCCGGGAACTGCTGGGCTGAGTATATGTGGGTGCCATCGGCAATAAGCGTTTCACCGCGGAGTTAATCCGTGTGCCTCAAAAACCGAGGCCGTTATTGAATTTTGGGCATAACGCATACCCCAAAATTTCTTCTTGACTTCAAACGGATTAACTCGGCGGTAAGTTTTCGCTTGGCTGAAAGCCATCATCCAAATTATGCCCTCAATCAGGAAGGAGTCCGCCATGAAAGCCATCAAAGTTCGCCAGTTTGGAGAGCCGGAGTCGATGGTTCTTGAAGAGGTCGCCGAACCCGAGCCGGAAACCGGCCAGGTTCGGCTTGAGATTGCCGCCGCCGGCGTCAATCCCGTTGACACTTACATCCGCGCGGGTACGTATCACATCCGGCCCGGTCTTCCCTACACACCGGGAAACGACGGGGCCGGCAGAATCGATGCCGTGGGCCCAGATGTTACGAACCTGAAAGTCGGCGACAGGGTTTACTGCGCCGGCAGTTTGTCCGGCACGTACGCCGAAAAAGTGATATGCGACAGCTCCCGGGTGTTTCCGCTGCCTGCCGCCCTCTCCTATGCCCAGGGAGCATCGGTGGGAGTGCCCTACGGCGCGGCCTATCACGGACTGTTTCAACGGGCAGGGGCACTTGCCGGGGATATCGTCCTCGTGCACGGGGCCACCGGCGGCGTCGGAACGGCCGCCGTTCAGATGGCCAAGGCTTACGGAATGACCGTCGCCGCTACCGGAGGAACCGAGCAGGGCCGCAGACAAGTCGCTCAACAGGGAGCCGATTTGGTGATGGACCATAAAAGTCCCGGATATCTGGAACGGGTCATGACATGGACCCAAGGCCGAGGAGTGGACATCATCTTGGAGATGCTGGCCAACGTCAACCTGGGCGAAGACCTGAAAGTTCTGGCTCGAAATGGGCGCGTGGTGGTCATCGGAAGCCGCGGCACGGTCGAAATCAACCCAAGAGATGCCATGCAGAAAAACGCGGCCATACTGGGCATGCTGCTTGGAAGCGTCTCCGCCGAAGAATTCCGGCGGATCCATGCGGCACTGGGGGCGGGTATGGCCAGCCACGTGGTACAGCCCCTGGTCGACCGGGAACTTCCCCTTGCCCAAGCGCCCGAGGCCCATCGGAGGATTATGGAGGCGGGCGCCGCCGGCCAGATCGTCCTGGTACCGTGAGGATCCGAATTCCATATTTATCTGCCCGCTGCCCGAAGCAGCGCAAACTCCAAGGAGCCTGATGGATCATGACCACGATACGCCGTATCGAATTGTTTCATGTGGCCGTCCCCCTGCCGAGGACATTCTATCCGGCCTGGATTCCCGGTTTTCCACAGACTGAAAACCGATTCACGCTGCTGCGCGCCACCACCGACGACGATGTGGTCGGATACAGCGCCGGACCGGCCATGGGCCGGGAGCGCGCCGGACTCGGCGAGCTCTTGGGGCCCTACTTGATCGGCGAGGACCCCACCGACATCGGGCTGATCCAGCAGCGCATTCGAGAGATTTCATATCTGGGGTGGCGAAATGCCTGGGTCGAGCCGGCATTCTGGGACATCCAGGGCAAGCTTGCGGCAAAACCGGTATGCGCGCTGCTTGGCGGCGACCCGTGCACCGTTCGGCTGTATGCATCCACCGGCGAAGTAAAATCTCCGGCCGAGCGGATC
Source organism: uncultured Desulfobacterales bacterium (assembly GCA_965602445.1). Classification (GTDB taxonomy): domain Bacteria; phylum Desulfobacterota; class Desulfobacteria; order Desulfobacterales; family CAFBRK01; genus JAIPEL01. Next base: position 19,158 of record CBFCZJ010000006.1, read on the forward strand.
GAGGAAGCCGAGGCCCGCTTCTCTGAAGGATTCCGCACCATCAAGATCAGGGTTCATGATTTTGAGGAAATCGCAGACATCCGACAGGTCAAAGAAGTCTCGGCGGCCATGGGCCACAAGATGAAGATCGGGGTGGACGCCAACCAGGGATGGCGGGTGACCATTGTCTCCAACGCCCCCCTGTGGGATCCGGCCCGGGCCCGCCGATTTGCCGACCGCTGCGCCGATGCGGGCGTGGCCTGGATAGAAGAGCCCCTGCCCATGGACGCCTATGAAGACCTAGCGGCGCTGACGGCCTACAGCCGAATCCCGATCGCCGGCGGCGAATTGCACACCGGAGGGCTGCCCGAGTTGAAGATGATGATCGAACGGCGATGCTACAAAATCTTTCAACCCGACGCGGTCTTTACCGGCGGCATCGCCCAAACCATGGAGGTGGCCCGCCTCTGCCGGCAAAAGGGGCTGATCTATTCCCCCCACACCTGGACCAACGGAATCGGGTTTGCCGTCAATCTGCAGCTCTTTGCCGCCAGCGGCTTCGCCGCGGAAAAGGAGCTGGAATTTCCGATCAACCCCCCGGGCTGGACGGTGGAGGCCCGAGACGGCATCCTCGAGAATCCTTTCTATCAGGAAAATGGAAGCCTGCAGGTCCCGAACCGGCCCGGCCTCGGGATCGAGATCGATAAAAAAGCCCTGAGGAAACACGGCAAGCGGTTCTTCAAAATGGACCGAAAACGGCTGATCTGGTATTCGGTCCGCCACCGGGGGCTCCGCGCCACGTTGGAGATCAACCGCAACCGGAAGCGATCACGAAAAACATGATCGCTTCCGGTTGCAGCCAATCGTTTTCAAAAAACGGGGAAAGGTTCAGTATTGGGCAGGGGGAACCGAGAGGCGTCGGATCGGATGCCGGCCAAAACCCGCCGTCGAGTCCGCGTAATGACGGCCGTCGATGGAATGCTTTGCAAATTTCATCTATAAATAATGATGCCGCCCGGCGCGCGCCGGGCGGCATCATTATTTATCCTTTGAGGCTGAACTTGTCAGCGATCACGTTGTAGTAGGCGTTTTCAGAGACCGTTCCCCAGACGCCCACCTGGGCCTTGAACTTCTTGAAGGCGTCGTGCACCTTCCGGGCCATGGGATCCTTGTTCGCCTCTTCTTCCAGCACGTCCTTGGCCAGCTTCCGCAGCTCGTCCATCATATCAGCCGGAAACTGCTTGAGGTTGACCTTGTGCTTGGTGATCAGCTCCTGGAGGGCAGCGCCGTTGCCCGCCTCGAACTCGCTCAGGCTCCAGAGATTGGTCTCCATGGCCACGGCGTCTAAAATCGCCTGCAGGTCCTTGGGCAGGGACTCATAGGCCTTCTTGTTGAAAATGACCTCCAGGGTGGTGCCGGGCTCGTGCCAGCCGGGGTAGTAGTAATAGGGGGCGGCCTTGTAAAACCCCATGCGAAGGTCGTGCATGGGACCGACCCACTCGGTGGCGTCGAGCACCCCCCGCTCCAGGGAGGTGAAAATCTCTCCGCCGGGAAGAAGCACGACAGTGCCGCCGGCGCCGGCAATCACCTTGCCGCCGAGGCCGGGAATCCGCATCTTCAGGCCGTCAAAATCCTTGATGGTGTTCATCTCCTTTCGGAACCAGCCCCCCATCTGAACGCCGGTGTTGCCCTGGGGCCGGGGAACCACGTTAAACGGGGCATAGACCTCCTCCCACAGCTTCAGCCCCCCGCCGCTGTAAAACCAGGCATTGTTGCCCTGGGCGTTTAAGCCGAAGGGAACGGCGGAGAACCATTGGACCGCCGGGGTCTTACCGGCCCAGTAGTAGGCGGCGCCGCTGCCGCACTCCACGGTGCCGTCGGAAACGGCATCGAAGGTGTTCAGGGGGGGGACCAACTCGCCGCCGGCAAACACCTGGATGTTGATCCGGCCGCCTGAGGCCTCCTTGACCCGCTGGGCAAATCGCTCGGTGCCGGTCTGCAGGACCGGAAGATTGGGCGGCCATGTTGTGACCATTTTCCACTCGTAGGTCTTTTTTGTAATTACCGCAGGAGCCTTCTGTTTGCATTCTTCCAGCTCCTTTTTCAGAGCGGCAACCTGGGTAGACTCCTCTTCTTTTCCGCACCCAGCAAGAGTTGCAATTCCTGCAGCACCAAGTACCGCTGCCGGCCAAGACTTCTTTATAAACTCTCTTCGTTTCATGGCTTTAACTCCTTTTCTCAAGGTTTCGGGGTTGCCCAGGACTTCCTCTGTCTTCTTAAACGGACACCTATCTTTTCACTGTCGCTATTCGGAAAAGACTACCCTCCGAAGACGATCGCCGGAAGCCAGGTGACCAGCTTCGGAAAGAATACGACGATCAGCAGGCCGATGATCTGAAAAACAACAAAGGGAATAATTCCGCGGTAGATGTGGCCGGTGGTGATCTCCGGTGGCGTCACCGCCTTCAGGTAAAACAGGGAAAACCCGAAGGGCGGCGTCATAAAAGAGGTCTGAAGATTGACCGCGATCAGGATGCAAAACCAGGCCGGATCGAAGCCGAATTCGATCATAATCGGGGCCAGCACCGGCACGTGGATGAAGGTGATCTCGATAAAGTCGAGAAAAAAGCCGATCACGAAGATCAGGGCCATCACGATGAACAGGACAAAATGGTTTCCGTGGTTTTCAGCGATGCCGCCTAAGAAATGCCGGACCAGCCCGTCGCCCCCCAGACCCCGGAAGACGAGCCCGAAGGCCGCGGCTCCCACGAGAATGATAAACACCATGCAGGTGAGCTGCAGGGTGGTGTGCATCACCTCCCGCAGGATTTTCAGGGAAAATTTGCGGTTGGCGACGGTCAAGACGGTGGCCCCCACCGCGCCGACGGCGGCGGCTTCGGTAGGAGATGCAATTCCGGCAAAAATCGATCCGAGCACCGCCACCATGAGAAACAGGGGCGGAAACATCGCCCGGCCCACCCGTTTGACCATGTCGAAGCCGGACATCGCCGCCAGTTCTTCTTTCGGAATGGCCGGCGCCCACTCCGGTTTGATCAGCGATATCAGAACGATGTAAAAAACATAGAGCCCCACGAGCACCAGGCCGGGGAGCACCGCCCCCATGAACAGATCGCCCACCGGCACCCCCACGATGTCGCCGATCAGGACCAGCACGATGCTCGGCGGAATGATCTGTCCCAGCGTCCCGGAGGCAGAGACCGTGCCGGTGGTCAGCGACTTGTTGTAGCCGCGCTTGAGCATGGTGGGCACGGCCAGCAGCCCCATGGTGACCACGGTGGCCCCGACGATGCCGGTGGAAGCGCCCAGAAGCGCCCCGACCACCACCACCGAAATGGCCAGCCCGCCCCGGATCCGGCCGAAAAGCATCCCCATGGTGTCGAGCAGCTCTTCGGCAAGACCGGAGCGCTCGAGCATCACCCCCATGAAGACGAACAGCGGAACGGCCAGGAGTGTGACGTTGGTCATCACCCCCCAGATCCGCAGCGGCAGCAGGTTGAAAAAAGACCAGCCGAATCCGATCAGACCGAAACACAGGGCGGTGCCCATCAGGGTGAAGGTCACCGGAAAACCGAACATCAACAAAATGGTCAGGGCCAGAAACATCCAGGCGGGCAGATACTCCATCAGGGCTCCGTCTCGGATTCGATGTCTTTACCGACGATGGTCAACAGGCTCTTGATGCCCAGGGAAATTCCCTGCAGAAAAACAAGGACAAAACCGGCGGGAATGCAGGCCTTGAGAACCCAGCGGAAAGGGATTCCTCCCGGGTCCGGGGATCCTTCCATAATTGAAAAGGCATTGACCGCGAATTTCATCGAGGTTGCAATGATCAGGTAGCAGCCGGGAATCAGAAACAGGAGCACGCCGATGAAATTGATCCAGGCCTGGGCTTTGGGGCTCATCCGCTGGTAGAAGATGTCGACCCGCACATGGCCGTCTTTGAGCAGGGTGTAGCCGGCTCCCATCAGGAAAATGAACGCAAACAGGTGCCACTCCAGTTCCTGGGTGAACACGTAGCTGGTCTTGAACGCATACCGCATCACCACGTCGACGAAAACGACGCAGACCACCAGGGCAGTGGTCCAGGCGACGAACCGGCCGACCCAGGTGTTGAGGGCATCAATGAGGTGAACGATCCTCAAAAGAAATTGCATCGGTACCTACAGATAAAAAAGTCCCGAGCGCTCGGGAGGTCGGGAAAACCGTCTTCGGATCGATGACGCTCCGGCGGTTTCATTTTCTGAAGTGCGGGGCGATCCGCTTTTACTGAATGCAGGTCTCCGCCTTTCCGCCCCGGCTCTGATCGAAATTCAGATACTGACGCGCATATATAAGAAGCGCGTGTATTGCTGTCAATATGAAAAATTCAATTATTTCGATCCTCTGTCTCTTCATCATCGGTCAGGCAAAAATTCGCCGACCTATAGTCCGGCTAAAAATTCTCAAGATTCTGAGCCTTTAGCCGGATCAAGAAAGGCACCGCTTTTTCCATCCCCTGGGAAAAGGAGCCCGAGTCTTCCCGAGCTTCCGTCGCAACCCGGCGCTTGATCCGATTACCGGTATGGTTTAATCAGTTGAGCAGGCTTCGATATCATCCAGACAAAAGGGGGCGCGATGACCAAAACCGTCAATTGGGCCGACAATTACCAGGAAAAAAAACGATCGCCCAAGGAGGCGATCGCCCTGATTCGTCCGGGCCAGCGGGTGTTCATCGGATCGTCCTGCGGCGAGCCCCAGGCGCTGATGCGGGCGCTGGCAGACCAGTCTGAAGACTTCACCGGCCTGGAGATCGTCCGTCTCATGGCCCTGGAAAGCGCCCCCCTGACCTTGGTCGCCAACAAGTCCGGGGAAAAAAATCTGACAATCCGCTCATTTTACGCCGGCTCCGGCCGCACAAAGGGAATCGCCCGAAATCTTCGCTACATCACCCCGATGAATCTTTCCGCGGTGCCCCGGCTGTTTAAAACCAAGCGGATGCCGATCAACGTCGCCCTGATCCAGGTATCCGAACCGGACGATTTCGGCTGGATGAGCCTCGGCATTTCCGTGGACATCACGTTGGCGGCGGCCCGCAGCGCTGACCTGGTGATCGCCCAGGTCAATCCCCGAATGCCCCGGGTCATGGGCCGCAGCTTCATCCACGCCAACGACATCGACGTCGCAGTGGAGGTGGAAGAACCGCTGCTGACGGTCGGTGCGCCGCCGGAATCCGAATCGGCCAATTTAATCGCCGATCACATCAAGGGATTCGTCGAAGACGGCGCCACGATCCAGATCAGCCTCGGTACCACCCCTCAGGCCGTTCTGCACGCGCTGGCCGACAAAAACGACCTGGGAATTCACACCCAGTATGTGACCGACGACATCATGCACCTGGTCTCCCGGGGGGTGATTACCAACCGCTTCAAGGGATACAACGACGGCAAATTGGTGGCCAGCAGCGCCATCGGATCAGAAGAGCTCTACGAGTACCTCGACGACAACCCGGGAATCGACTTCTATCCCTCGGACTATGTCAACGATCCGAGCGTCATCGCCCGGCACCATCGAATGGTCTCCATCAACGTGGCCATGGAGATCGACCTCACCGGGCAGATCGCCGCAGATGCCATGCCGATCAACCATTTCACCGGGGTATCGGGCATGCTCGATTTTATACGGGGCGCCGCCCAGGCGGAAAACGGAAAATCGATCCTGATGTTGACGGCCGCCTCCAGGGACGGGAAAAAAAGCCGGATCGTTCCCATGCTCACCAACACGGCGGCGGTGATCCCCCGAAGCGATGTGCACTACGTGGTGACCGAATTCGGCGCTGTGAACCTGTTCGGCAAAAGCCTTCAGGAGCGGGCGCTTGCCATGATCAGCATCGCCCACCCGGCCTTTCGAGACCGGCTGTTTCACGACGCCAAGAAACTGGGGCTCCTGGGAACGGACCGGCGCCTCAAGGAATCGATCCACAGCGTCTATCCGATCCGCCTCGAAAAACGGATCGAGATCAACGGTGAATCGGTCATGATTCGCCCGGCCAAACCGGTGGATGAGCGCCGGATCCAGGAGCATTTCTACAGCCTCGAAGCCCAGGACGTGGTCTCCCGGTTCTTCCACGAAAAAAGCACCTTCGCCCGGGACGAGGTCGAAGGGCTTGCCCAGATCGACTACATCAAGAATCTGACATTGGTGGCCGTAGTCGGGGAATTCGGTTTCGGCCGGGTCGTGGGCGTGGCCGAATACCTGCTCGACGAGTCGACGAACATGGCCGAGGTGGCCTTTTCCGTGAGCCGTGAGTATCAGCAAAAGGGGCTGGGCCGGCTTTTGATGGAGCAGATGAGCCGGGCTGCCCTGGAAAACGGCATCGCCGGTTTTCTGGCTTATATCGCACCGGACAATCAGGGGATGCACAATCTGTTCAATACGTTGTCGTACCGGGTCGACAGTGAGCCTGAAGAAGACGTGCTGCTGCTCCGTTGCCGGTTCGACGATCCGAAACCCGAGACCGGGTCAAAGGAGCCGCAATGAAGGAATGCACGATTCATTTTCTTCCGCATGAAAAATCCATCACCGTGGCAGAAGGCGAAAGCCTGATTCGGGCCGCATTAGAGGCGGGCGTGCACGTAAACGCCTCCTGCGGCGGCGAGGGAGTCTGCGGCAAATGCCGGGTCATCGTCGAAGAAGGCGAGGTCGAAGGCGGCGTCAATGACCGGCTCAAGCCCGAGGATGTCGAAAAAGGCGTTCGCCTGGCCTGCCAGAGCGTGGTGAAAAGCGATCTGACCGTGCGGATTCCCGTTGAATCGGCTATCGATGCGTCGGTGCTGAATCTGAAGCGGTCCCCGCGAAAAACGGCGCAGATCCAGGAGGTCGATTTCGACGGCCTCAAGCAAGAAGGGCTCTTTATTCCTCCGGTGGAAAAGCGCTTTTTGACCCTTCCCGAGCCCAATGCCGACGACCGGCTTCCGGACGTGGCCCGGCTGGTCAGCTACCTGAACGTCCACCACGGCGAGCACCGCCTGGTGGTCCGGCTTCCGGTGATCCGAAAGATACCGGATCTGCTTCGAGAAAGCAGCTTTGCGGTGACGGCGACCCTTGCCCGGCCGGTCCAGCCCGGTCGCAAGACCCACATCATCGACATCGAGCCGGGCGACACCGCCGGCCGGAATTTTGCCGTGGCCATGGACATCGGCACCACCACCGTCTACGGACAGCTCATCGACCTTGTCTCCGGCCACGTGCTGGCCGAGCACGCCGAGTTCAACGGACAGATCAGCTACGGCGAAGATGTGATCACCCGAATCGTCTATGCGGAAAAAGGCAACGGGCTGGAAAAGCTTCAGTCGGTGGTGGTCGAAACCATCAACAGCGTTCTTGACCGAATCGTCAAGCGCTCCGGCGTCGAACGAGACGAGATCAACACGATCACCATCGCCGGCAACACCACCATGACCCAGCTTCTGCTCAAGATCAACCCGCGGTACATCCGAAGAAGCCCCTATGTTCCCGCTTCCACCCTGTATCCGCCGGTCAACGCCCGGGACCTGGGCATCGCCCTGGCCGACCATGTTTCGGCCCTGGTTTATCCGGCGGTGTCCAGCTACGTAGGAGGCGATATCGTCGCCGGGGTCATGGGCTCCGGCCTCTATCGTTCCGAAGCGATCACCCTGTACATGGACGTCGGGACCAACGCGGAGATCGTGATCGGAAACCAGGACTGGATGGCCTGCGCCGCCTGCAGCGCCGGCCCCGCCTTTGAAGGCGGCGGAATCGAGTTCGGCATGAGGGCCGCCAAGGGGGCTATAGAGGATTTTTCCATTGATCCAAGCACTTACGAACCAATGAACCTGACCATCGGCGATGTCCGACCCAAGGGAATCGCCGGCTCCGGGTTGATCACCATCGTGGCGGTGTTGTTCGAAAGCGGGGTCATCGACAACCGCGGCAAGTTCAACCGCGACCTGAACACCGATCGGATCCGACAGCGCGACGGCGTCTGGGAGTATGTCCTGGCCAGCGCCGAAAACACCCAGATCGACCGGGACATCACGATATCGGAGGTGGATATCGACAACCTGCTCCGGGCCAAGGGCGCCATCTACAGCGGCTGCCAGACCCTGCTCGAAGAGGTCGGCCTGTCCGTTGGCGACCTGGATCGGATCATCCTGGCCGGCGGCTTCGGCAGCTACATCGATCTGGAAAAAGCGATGACCATCGGCCTGCTTCCGGAAATCGACCCGGATAAAATCACCTATATCGGCAACGGTTCTCTGATGGGCGCCCGAATGAGCTCGCTTTCGAACCACATTCGTCGGGATGTGGTGGAAGTCCTTCGGAAAATGACCAATTTCGAGCTTTCAGAAACCGGATCCTACATGGACCATTACGTGGCGGCGCTGTTTCTCCCCCATACTGAAGTCAATCTGTTTCCGAAGCTCAAGGCCCGAATGGAGGCCCGCCGCAGCTCCGAGGCGCCGTAAACGCGGCCCGGGAAAAAATCGGACGATATTTCGAAAGAAGAGTGCCGAACAGCTACTACATAGCTCGGCAAAATATCGTGTAAAATACTATATATTGAGGTGATTCTTTTTCACCAATCATTCTGGGTTATTTCCCATAATAAATCCCGACAATCTATTGACAAAGATCGGCTTTGCATATAGGAGAAAGCTGTTTTGGTAAGCGATACAGTCCCTTGGGTCGGATCACAACCGTCTCGGGACCCGAGCTTTTCCTGCCTCAGCAATGATCGGCCGCGTACGATCTTCCGATATTTTTGCGTGGAATCATCACCGTCAGGTGTGGACATGACAACCGATATCAATTCCACCGAGAAAGGGGGGCTGCAAACCTGAGCATCCGTGGCCGACGGCCACCGTTGACCTATTCGACTCACCGTTCGATTTGGTCTCACCCTAACCGTTAACCGGTATATGACAAGGAGGGAACATTGGGCTTCGAATTTTATAAGGAATCCTACACCGGCAACATCCGGGAAATTACCGTCGGCAGCGGCGACAAGGCCGTGACCGTCGGTGGGGAAACCGGATATCCGTTCTACCAGTTCGAAGGCGACATGCCCCAAAAACCCCGGATCGCCATGGAGGTCTGGGACATGGAGCCGGAGGATTGGGCGGAAGCCGCCCTCGCCCCGTTTAAAGACGTCGTCTCCGATCCGACCGCCTGGGCCAAGAAGTGCGTGGCCGAATATGGCGCCGAGCTCATCGTGCTCCAGCTCAAGAGCATCGACCCCAACGGCAAGAACACCGGCGCCGCCGAAGCCGCCGCCACGGTGAAAAAAGTGGCCGAAGCCATCGACGTGCCTCTGATCGTCTGGGGATGCGCCAACGTGGAAAAAGACGAAGAGGTGCTCAAAAAAATCTCCGAAGAATGCGATGGAATGCATTTGACCCTCGGCCCGGTGGAAGACAAGAATCACAAGGGAATCGCCGCCAGCGCCATGGGTTTCGGCCACGCGGTGATCTCCTCCTCTCCCATCGACGTCAACCTGGCCAAGCAGGTCAATATTCTGCTCGAAAACCTGGGCATGCCCATGGACAAGATCCTCATCGACCCGACCACCGGCGGCCTGGGCTACGGCATGGAATACTCTTACTCGGTCATGGAGCGGATCCGGATGGCCGCCCTGACCCAGGGCGACGACAAGCTCCAGTTTCCGATCATCAACAACCTCGGCAATGAAGTCTGGAAGTGCAAAGAGGCCAAACAGCCCGTAGACGAACTGCCCGAGCTCGGGGATCCGGAACGGCGGGCCATCCTCATGGAAGCCGTGGGCGCGGTCACCTATCTCATGGCCGGATCCGACATCCTCATCATGCGGCATCCCGAAGCGATCCGGATGGTCCAGGCCTTTATCGACCTGGCGGCAGAAGGCGGATCGGCACAGGATGTGGCCCCGATCGCAAAGCAGCTTTCCGAAGTGGACGTGGATCTGGCCGCCATCGCTCCGGAACCGGACCTGAGCATCGAGGAAGAAAAGGCAGCCAAGCCGGCCGCCAAGCCCGCACCGGAAAAGAAGGCCGCCCCGGCGGCGGAAAAGAAAGCCGAGGCGCCGAAGCCGCCCGCCGAGGCCAAGAAGGCCGAGGCACCGAAGCCGGCCGCCGAGGCCAAGAAGGCAGAGCCGGCCCCGGCAGACGAGGCAGCGGCCAAGAAGGCCGAGGAAGACGCCAAAGCCAAGGCAGCCCAAGAGGCCAAGGCCAAGGCCGAAGCAGAGGCCGAAGCCAAGAAAAAAGCCGAGGAAGAGGCCAAAGCCAAGGCCAAGGCCAAGGAAGAAGCCAAGAAAAAAGCCGAGGAAGACGCCGAGAAAAAGGCGGCCGCCGATGCCGCGGCCAAGCGCGAGGCCGAAGAAGAGGAAGTCCGCCAGAAGCGGGCCAAGGAGCGGGAAGCACGCCAGGCCAAGCAAAAGACCGAGCCGAAAAAGACGGCCGCCATGACCCCGGCCGAGGAACAGGCCTCTGCCCTGGACAAGATGCTCGACCGACTCGATCGCATTCACCGGCGCAACTCCTGACGCGGAACACGCCGGCAGAATATAGAGACCAATTGAGAAGTTCAATGACGAGGAGGAACCTCTGATGGCAGAAGAGAAAAAGGAAAAAGCAGCCAAGGCCAAGAAGGTCGCAGATCCCCAGGCCGCAACCATCGACAAGGCAACCCAGCAGATGCTCGCCCGCGCGGCCCAGCTCGAGATCGACACGGTGTTCGACCGGGCCGTGACCATGAAGCCCTGCAACATCGGAAACCAGGGCACCTGCTGCAAGAACTGCGGCATGGGCCCCTGCCGCCTGCCCCTTCCCAAATCCGGGATCGAAGGCGAAGACGACCGCAAGGGACTGTGCGGGGCCACCGCCAACACCATCGCCGCGAGAAACTTCATCCGGATGATCGCCGGCGGGGCCGCGGCCCACTCCGACCACGGCCGCGCCGTGGCCGAGGTGTTCCGCTCGGCGGCCCGCAAAGAAACCGATGCATACAAAATCAAGGATGTCCACAAGCTGCTGTCCATCGCCCCGCTGCTGGGCGTGGAAATCAAGGTAAAGGACGAGGAGGGCAACGAGCTTGACCGGGACATCGACGAAATCGCCCTGGAGGTCTCCGAGGCGGCCATGGAAGAGTGGGGCAAGCCAGAAGGGGAAATCAAATACCTGAAGCGCGCCCCCGAACCGCTTTATGAAACCTGGAAAAAGCAAGGGGTTTTGCCGAGAAACATCGACCGGGAGATCGTGGAGATCATGCACCGGACCCACATGGGCGTCGACCAGGACTACAAGAACCTGATGAAGCAGGGGACCCGCGCGGCCCTGGCCGACGGCTGGGGCGGCTCCATGCTGGCCACCGATTTGCAGGACGTCTTGTTCGGCACCCCGTATCCGCTGCAGTCCGAGGCGAACCTGGGCGTGCTGAAAGAAGACCATGTCAACATCGTCATCCACGGCCACGAGCCGGTGCTGTCGGAGGTCATCGTCGCCGTGGCACAGAAGCCGGAAATGATCGAATACGCCAAGAAAAAGGGCGCCAAGGGAATCCAGCTTTCCGGCATCTGCTGTACGGCCAACGAGATCCTGGAGCGCCACGGCGTGCCCCTGTGCGGCACCTTCCTGCAGCAGGAGCTGGCCATCATCACCGGCGCGGTGGACGCCATGGTGGTCGACATCCAGTGCATCTTCCAGAACCTGGCCAACGTGGCCAAGTGCTTCCACACCAAGCTGATCACCACCCACCCCATCGCCAAGATGGAGCAGGA
>CBFCZJ010000007.1:0-29296 GCA_965602445.1 uncultured Desulfobacterales bacterium
CCGTTCCTCGTTCCAGATCAGTTCGCCCAGTTCGTATCCCCAGTCGGCAAGACTGGCCCGGATCCCTTCCATTGCGTTTCGGTCCTGCAGGAATCGCACATTAGCCAGTCCCCTTTCCGCCAGCACATCCACCAATTCAGCCGGGATGCCTCTTTTTTCCAGTTTATCGACGATCTGATAATATTCGGAGAGACCGACGACAAACAGGAAAAGCCGGTGTCCGGATAGCACAGTCTCGTCTCCCAGCCGAAGGTGAATTTTTTCACAGACCCGCTTGAGCAGATGTTCGTTGAGTTCCGATTCGCTGGTCAGGTAAAATTCGTTTTTTCCCTTGCCGACCTTCAACAGCGGCGGCTGGGCGATATAGAGGTATCCCTGTTCGATGATCTCCGGAAGCTGGCGGTAAAAAAAGGTCAACAGGAGGGTGCGGATATGGGACCCGTCCACGTCGGCATCGGTCATGATGATGATCTTGTGGTAGCGGATCTTGTCGATCTCGTATTCGTCCCGGCCAAACCCCGTGCCCAGCGCCGTGATCATGTTCTTGATTTCTTCGCTTCGCAGAATCTTGTCGAACCGGGCCTTTTCCACGTTTAAAATTTTCCCCTTGAGGGGTAAAATGGCCTGAAATTTTCGGTCTCGTCCCTGCTTTGCGCTGCCGCCGGCCGAATCCCCCTCCACGATGAACAGCTCCCTGTCCGCCGGGTCCGATGCCTGGCACTCCGCCAGTTTTCCCGGAAGGGTGGTGTCGGCCATGGCCCCTTTGTTGCGGGCGATATCCCTGGCGCGCCTTGCCGCATCCCGGGCTCGGGCGGCGTCTACTGTCTTGCCGATGATCCGTTTGCCAACGGAGGGGTTTTCTTCGAAATACTCGCCTAGTTTTTCGTTGACCAGAGATTCGACCAGGCCTTTGACTTCGCTGTTGCCGAGTTTGGTCTTGGTCTGCCCTTCGAACTGCGGGTTTGGAATCCGGATGCTGACAATGGCGGTCAGCCCTTCGCGCACATCGTCCCCGCTGATCTTGGCTTCCCGAAGGTTCTTGGGCAGGTTGCCGTTGGTGGCGTACTGGTTGATGGTCCGGGTCAAGGCGGCTTTAAACCCGATGAGATGAAAGCCGCCTTCAGCGGTGTTGATGTTGTTGGCAAAGGAAAACAGCTTTTCCGTGTAGGAATCGTTGTACTGGATGGCCACGTCGATCTCGACGTCGTTTCGGGCCCCCTCGATCATGATCGGCTTGTGAAGGGGGGTGTTGCGGCGGTTCAGGTATTCGACGAATTCCTTGATCCCGCCCCTGTAGACATACTCTTCCACCACCTCGGCCCGCTCGTCTTCCAGTCGGATGCGCACGCCCTTGTTGAGAAACGCCAGTTCCCGCATGCGGCGGCTGAGAATTTCCCGACTGAAATCGACCGTTTGGAAAATTTCCGGGTCCGGACGGAAAAGGACCCGGGTTCCCCGCTTTTTGGTCTTTCCGACGATGGTCAGTTCCGAGGTCTTGTGGCCCTTTTCATAGGTCTGCCGATAGATTTGCTTGTTGGAAAAAATTTGAACTTCCAACTGGCTGGAAAGGGCGTTGACCACCGAAACCCCGACCCCGTGCAGTCCGCCTGCCACCTTGTAGGAGTGATCGTCGAATTTTCCGCCGGCGTGCAACTTGCACATGACGACTTCAACGGCCGGGACCCTTTCGGTTTTGTGAATGCCCACCGGGATCCCGCGGCCGTTGTCTTCCACGCTGACGCTGTTGTCCGTGTGGATGGTGACGAAAATGTCGGTGCAATAGCCGGCCATGGCCTCGTCGATGCTGTTGTCGACGACTTCATAGACCAGGTGATGAAGGCCTTCCACATCGACGTTGCCGATGTACATGGAGGGCCGCTTTCGCACGGCCTCCAGCCCTTCCAAAATTTTGATGTTGTCTTCGTTGTAAGTATTTATGTTTTTCATATTCTCATGGGCATGATCACGCTGAGAAACCGTTTGTCGGTTTCCCCTTCGATCAGACAGGGTTTTTCTTCGTCGATGAGATGAAGGACCACGGTATCTTCCTCCACGGCGTTCAGCACATCGATAAAATACCGGGGATTGAATGCGATCTGCATCGACTCCCCGTGATAGTCGATATCCATATCCTCTTTGGACTCGCCACGGTCCGGGTTGGTGGCGGTAATCTCCAGGTTGTTTTCCCGGAAATTGAAAATGACCCCTTTGTATGTTTCAGACGACAGGATCGACATCCGCTTGAGCATTTTTAAAAATACCAGCCGCTCGAGCTTGATTTCATGCCCCCTGTCGCGTTTGACGATGTCTGCGTACTTGGGAAAATCTCCCTCCAGCAGACGGATGATAAACGTTTCTTTCTCCTTTTTGACGATAAACTTGTTGTCCTTGGTGCCGGCCTGAATTCGCTCTTCGTTTTCGAGGAATTTTCCGACCTCGTTGAGCCCCCGTTTGGGAATGATCATGCCTGCCTCGGGAAGGGCGGGGGTATCGCCTTCCAGTTCCTGGTCGACCAGCGAAAGTCGGCTGCCGTCGGTGGAAACCATCCTCAGACAAGGCGTTTGGCTGCCTTCCTGTTTTTCCAGAAGCACGCCGTTGATATGGGCCCGCTTGTCGTTGGGAGCTCCGGCGATCATGACGGTCTTTTCGATCATTTTTTTCAGATCGCTTGCGGCCAATTCCACCATTTCCAGGTCTCCCACCTGGGGGTGGTCCGGAAAATCTTCCGGATTCATGCCGACAATATGATACAACACCTTTCGGTTTCCGATTTCGATCCATCGGTTTTCGACCTCGTGAATCCGGAATTCTTCAGAGGGGAGTTCCCGAACGATTTCGTAGAGGGTCTTGGCATTGATGGCGATGGTGCCCTCCTCCTCGATTTTGGCGGGGTAGAACCCCTCGAAGCCGGATTCCAGGTCGGTGGCAATCAGGGTGATGCCATCGGGTTCGGATCGGAGCAGCAGGTTTTCAGTGATCGCCAGGTTGCTTTTCCGTCCGGTCAGTCCTTGAACCTTGGCCAGCACATCAATGACATCGCTTTTATTGACCGTCAGTTTCATGGCTGGTTCCTGTCTTTAAATTGGTTTTTCTTTATATAATTCATCTTCATCATTATGGGTGTACAAACAGCCAGCAACTTTTCAAGATACTGAAAAAAGAATATATTATATTAAACCCCTTGTTGAAAACGCGTCAATTTCCTGGCGAATGATGCCGCCGTTGTCCACAGAAAACCATAAACGTTTAAAAATAAGGATTTATTGACAAGGGTTCAATACTTCGTCGTCAGGTTTCGTCAGCTTCCGATCCATTTTCGAATGCCGGCCAACGCCTCGGTCTGCCAGGATTCGGAGATTCGAATCCGAATGAACCGGGAAAAAAGTCCTTCGATCAAATGAACGGCCCGTTCCACCAACGCCGCCTTTTCCAGCAGCGCCCCGTCTAAATCGGCTTCGGTTTCCACCGGCCCGGTGTCCGGGACTTTCAATCCGGTGATGTACAGGCTTTCTCCTTTGAGGGTAAACCGCCACCGCTGGTCGCCGGACGTGAAGATCAGCGACAACTCACTGACCAGGGCGCCCTTTTGCAGGGCGGTCTGTCCTTCTTCAAGCCCGGGGTCGTCGCCTTTGATGGTGACGGTTTCAATACCTGCCGGTCCGCGGTTTTCCAAGACCATCCGGTTGCCGACAGCCATCTCTCCGATGGCCGGGTCGACCGATGCCGCCAGATTCGGATCGGTCTCCAGACGGTACCAGAGCCATGTCAGAAACTCCCGGCCCAGGAAGCGGTATCGGTTGTAGGAAACGGCGACGTCAAGCATGGTCACGGTGTAAACGGGGTTGGGGTGATTCGCTCCAGTAGATCCCGCTCCGTGTCGGATAGCCCGGCGGTCAAATCCGCCATGGTATAGGGAAACAGGCGGACCAGGGTCAGGCGGAACGACTTGGCAAACAGGGTCTCCAGCTCTTCGTTGGCCGACTTCAGGGTCGAAAAGAACCAGACCGATTGACGGTCCAGGCTCCAGACCAGGTCATACAGGTTCGGTGTTGCCGGGATGCGGAGGATCAGTCGATGGGCCACCTCTTCCCGGATCATTTTTTTTTCACTCCGGGAAAGATAGGGACGGCCGCTTTCAGCCAACCGGGTGGCGCTGACTTCGGCAAATTCCTTTTTGAGCACCTTGGAGGGGATCGATTTTCGATCGATCCGGAGACTGAACACCAGATACTCTCCGACGACAAAACTGCGGTCTTCGAACAGGGGTCGATACGGGCTTCGAAAAGGAGTCCAGCCCACGGTCTTTTCGGCAGCAGCGTCTTCGATTTCAGAAAGTGCGTTTTCTTTCAGCCCCTTGGCAACCGTTTCGATCTCCGGCGCTTCGAGTTTTCCCTCCACGCGAAACCGGCTGACCGACACCGATGTGGACATCAATCCCATAACGATCGACCCAACTACAAGATATTGTGTTTTTATAGTTTAAAATTATATATATATAGCCTTTTTAATCGATTCTGACAAGCCATAAAATCGCTTCCGCGATTTAATCAAAAACAATGGCTGGAAACGACTGTTGTGGCGGCCGTCTTGAAAAAAAATCCGTCCCGTGCAAGGAAGGGCGCTATGTTTCTGGCCGATTTTCACATTCACTCCAAGCACTCCCGGGCGACCGCCAGGAACCTGGACCTGGAGCACCTCTACGTTGCCGCCCAGATCAAGGGAGTGACCGTGCTGGGCACCGGAGATTTTACCCATCCGGGATGGTTTGCCGAGATCGAAGAAAAACTGGTTCCCGCAGAGGACGGGCTTTTTCGTCTGCATCCGGACCTGGCCGGCGCATGCGATCAAAAGGTCCCCGATTCCTGCCGGCGACCGGTCCGGTTCCTGCTGACCGCCGAGATCAGCAATATCTACAAGAAGGACGAAAAAACCCGGAAAAATCACAACCTGATCTTTGCAGACAACCTGGATACGGTTCGACGCTTGAACCGCCGGCTGGAGAGGATCGGCAACATTCGTTCAGACGGCCGGCCGATCCTGGGCCTCGATGCCAGGGATCTTCTGGAACTCGTGCTCTCGGTATCCCGCTCCGCGTTTCTGGTTCCAGCCCACATCTGGACACCCTGGTTTTCGCTGCTGGGCTCCAAGTCCGGATTCGATTCGGTCGCCGAATGTTTTCAAGACCTGTCCGAGCATATTTTTGCCGTAGAAACCGGCCTTTCGTCGGATCCTTCGATGAACTGGCGGGTTTCCGATCTGGACGGCCGGGTGCTGATCTCCAATTCCGATGCCCATTCGCCGGCCAAAATCGCCCGGGAGGCAAACCTGTTCGACTGCGAGCTGAGCTATTCGGCCATGCACCAGGCACTCGCCACCGGCGATCCCAAGCGGTTTCTGGGCACGGTGGAATTCTACCCGGAGGAAGGAAAATACCACTTCGACGGGCATCGCAAATGCGGCGTGTGCCTGTCGCCGGAAGACACCCGGAAACTCGGCGGCCGATGTCCTGTCTGCGGCCGATCCCTGACCCTCGGTGTCTTGCATCGCGTGCAGGAGCTTGCTGACCGGCCGGCGGGGAATCGACCGGAGAAAAGCGCCGATTTTATCAGTCTGGTGCCGCTGGTCGAGATTTTATCGGAGCTGCTCCAGGTGGGTCCACAGAGCAAAAAAGTCTGCGCTGCGGCGTCTCGACTGATCGAGCGGTTTGGAAGCGAGTTTGACGTTCTGTACCGGATCGATCCGGATTGCTTGCACACCTTTCCCGTGCCGCTTCTGGCCGAGGCGGTTCGCCGGATGAGAAGCCGCAATATCCGGGTGAAGCCGGGTTTCGATGGAGAGTTCGGCAAGGTGCGCATTTTTTCACCTCAAGAGCGGCGACACCTGCTCGGCCAAGCAAGTCTCTTTGCCTGCCGGCCTGCCGGAGAGCCTGAAATCATCGCCGGTTCTCCGGAGGGTGCGCTGAAATCCGATGCCGCAGTCCCGGGTTCTGACCAACGGAAAAAGAAGGTTTCGTCCCGCCAGGGGTCGGAAAGTGTTGATATAAAAGACCTCAACCCGGATCAGCAGGCGGCGGTGGCCGGCGCCGAACCGGTTCTTCTGGTGGCCGCCGGGCCCGGCACCGGAAAAACCCGTGCCCTGACCTGCCGAATCGTCCACATGATCGTCCACGGCAACCTGCCCGCAGAACGCATTCTCGCCGTTACCTTCACCAACCAGGCCGCCGAGGAGATGCGCCGGAGGCTGGTGCGGATGTTGCCGGAGGCATCACGCGTCACGGTGTGCACCTTTCACCGATTGTGCCTGACGCTGCTGCAGGAAAGGGCCTCGTCTCCCCTTTCCCTCATCGACGAGGATGCCGGCCGTTACCTGGTGGGCCAGGCCATTCAACTGGCCCGGGACGCCGGGGTCCGGATCGAATTCGGCAAAACCGGAACGGCTCACCGAATCTCGGCGGCCAAGCAGCAGTTGGCCCGCTCCGGCGCCGGCAACAGCCCCCAGTTCGATGACCCATCCCTGTCTGCGGTGTTTTACCGCTATCAGCGGCTGCTTCACATCCAGCAGTTGGTCGATTATGACGATCTGATTGTCGAAACCTGTCGGGCCATGGAAAGCGATCCCGCCTGGCGGGACGAGCTTCGCCGCCGGTTTTGCCATATCCTCATCGATGAATACCAGGATTTGAACTTGGGCCAGTATCTGTTGGTGCGGCTGCTCGTTTCCGGGAGCGGCAGCGGACAGACCCTTTTCGCGATCGGAGATCCGGACCAGTCGATCTACGGATTCCGCGGCTCGGACCATCGATTTTTCCTGCGCTTCACCGAAGATTACCCGCAAGCCCGGGTCATTGAACTGGCCCGGAACTACCGCTCCACCGAAACGATCCTGGCAGCATCCGGCCAGGTCCTTCAATCCACGGCAAATCCCGTGGCGCGGGTATATTCCAACATCGAGGGATGGCCCACCGTCGGGGTGCTGGCCTGTCCATCGGAAAGATCCGAGGCCGTGGCCGTGGGTCGGCTCATCGAAGAACAGGTCGGCGGTACGGGGTTTCATGCCATCGACTTCGGCAAGGTCGACCCGTGGTCGGAAACCGAACGAGGGTTCGGCGACTTTGCCGTGCTTGCCAGAACGGTCCGTCAGCTTGACATCCTGGAGGAGGTGCTGGGTGCCGGAGGCATCCCGGTTCAAACCGTGCGCAAAGACCGGCGCTACGCCGGGATCTATGCACCGGTGTTTTCACTGCTCCGGCTGGCGGCCGGGCGCCCCACCTACCAGGATCTGGAAATCCTGCTGGACCGGGTCGCAGGCGGGATCGGCGCCAAGACCCTGGGTGATTTCAAGCGGTGGGCCTACCAGAACAGGCTTTGCGGCCAAGAGGCGATGAAAAATGCCTGGCGGATTCCGATTCCGGAAATGTCCCGCTCTGCACAAAAGCGTCTATGCCAGGGGTTTCGTCAGGTGTCGGCGCTCGCCGAGGCGCTTTCAGACCGCGTCCCTGCCGAGGCGCTTCGACGGGCGTCGGCGGCCTTAAGGATCGATGAAACAGTCCGTCAGAATGCCGATGTGCTGAGGGACTTTGACGGCCTGCTCGAAGAGGCCGAGCAAAGCGGGCCGTTGCTCGGAGATCTTCTTTCCCGGATCGCCTTGAAAACAGATGCCGACATGATTCGGCCGCATTCAGAATCGGTTACTCTCATGACCCTGCACGGGGCAAAGGGACTGGAGTTTCCGGTGGTGATCATCGCCGGCTGCGAAGAAGGCTTTATTCCGATGTTGACCTCCTCGGAAACACCCGACAGCCGGTTTCTCGAGGAAAGAAGACTTTTTTATGTCGGAATGACGCGGGCCAAGGAGCGTCTCTATTTCAGTTGGGCCGAGCAAAGACGGGTCTTCGGGAAGAAAGAGCCCCGTAAGATATCCTCCTTCGTCCGGGATATCGAACGACGGTTGATCGACCAACGATGGGCTCAAAAAAGCCAAAAAAAGACGAACAAACAGCAACAGCTTGAATTGTTTGAATAGATTCGATATACAGCAAACAGCAAAAAGGCATTCGATTCGACCGGGCCTGCGAGTCGACAGCACCGATGTGCCTCAGTGACGAGGATTGAGTCGATGGCATTGCATAGCCGCCGAGGGATCGTTCGAGCCGCCGCCCTGTCCGCCGCTGCGTTGGCGGTCCTTTTTTTTGGCGGCGGGCAAAAGCAGGCGTCGGCGGATATTTACCGGTACATCGACAGCCGCGGAGTCGTCCACTTTACCAACGTTCCCACCGATCCCGCTTTTCAACTCTACATGAAAGAGGGGGGGCGACCGGAAAAGCGGGCAGCCCGGGTGCCCCCATCTCCGTACGAGCCGATGATTTCCGAGGCGGCGCGCCGGCACGGCGTGTCCGCCGATCTGTTAAAAGCCCTGATCAAGGTGGAGTCGGACTTCAACCCCCGGGCGGTTTCCAGGGCCGGTGCGCTGGGACTGATGCAGATCATGCCAGAGAACCTCTCCTCTTTACAAATCCGGGACCCGTTCGATCCCTGGGAAAACATCATGGGCGGCACCCGATACTTGACCCAAATGCTCCGACGTTTCAGCGGAAAGCTTCCCCTGGCCCTGGCGGCATACAATGCGGGGCCTAGCATCGTTGAACGCTACAACCGCATTCCCCCGTTTCGGGAGACCGAAGAATACGTCGAAAAGGTCATCCGATACTATCATGCCTTCCGGAAATAAACACGCTGCCGCGTCTTTATAAAAGCGGCGCCGCCGCTTGTTTTGAAAAAATCCCGTATGGACGATTTTCCAGGCATCAACCTTCGCCCCGCTTCTTCTCCCAGCGGCAACGATTCAAGAAGACCGATCGGTTCTCCCGATGGCGGCCTGGCCCTGTCGGGCAAGTCGCATTGCGCCGGCAGTTACTTGGGGGCCAAAACGAGCGCGGTGCGGTTGGGGATGTACAGGTAGACCTGGCGGGTTCCGAAAGCCGGGCTCGCCGAGGCCTCGAAGATCTGGTCCGGGGCCAGCCGGCTGTGACCGCCGAACCGGTGGGCGTCGGAATCGAGCACCATGTGGAGCCGATCGACCGTTGTCGGGGCTGGAACCGGATAGTCTGGAAAGGACCGCTCGGGGTGGAAATTAAAAACGAAAATCAGCCCCGCCCGTTGAAATGCCAAGATCTTGTCTTCGTTGTGTTCGTAAAGAAGACGGATCTCTTCGGCACCCAGAAGGCGGAACCGAGACGCCAGCGCAAGCATCTCCCGGTCAAAATCCCGCAGAAAATGATACTTGAGACCGGGATCGTCTGCCAGGTGCCATTGGCGCCGGGCGTAGCGATAGGACCAGTCGTTTCCGGGCCGGGGAAAGTCGATCCACTCCGGATGGCCGAACTCGTTTCCCATGAAATTCAAGTACCCGTGGCCCGCTGTGGACAAGGTGAGCAGGCGGATCATTTTGTGAAGCGCAATGCCTCGGTCGACGGCCATGCTGTCATCTTCTGCGCGCATCCGTTCATAGATTTCGGCGCCGATCAACCGGAAGATCAGGGTCTGGTCTCCGACCAGGGCCTGGTCGTGGGATTCTGCATAACTGATGGTTTTTTCTTCTCTCCGGCGATTCGTCAGTTCATACCAGAGATGGCCCATGGTCCAGTCCTCGTCCCGGGTGTCTTTGGTCAAGCGGATCCAGAAATCGGGAACGCCCATGGCAAAGCGGTAGTCGAAGCCGACCCCCCCGACTTCGGCCGGAGACGCCAGGGTCGGCATGCCGCTGACATCTTCGGCGATGGTGACGGCGTCTGGCCGGATCCGGCGAATCAGCCGGTTGGCCAGGGCCAGATAGACCAGGGCGTCTTCGTCGACGTCGTCTCCGAAATAATCTTCGTAGCCGGTGAACGCCGTGCCCAGCCCGTGGTGCAGATAGAGCATGCTGGTGATGCCGTCGAACCGGAAGCCGTCGAACCCGAATTCGTCGAGCCAATATCGGCAGTTGGACAGCAGAAAATGAACCACGGCGTTCTTGCCGTAGTCGAAGCAGCGCGAATCCCAGGCGGAGTGGATCCCGCGGGGCCCCTCGTGAAAATACTGAAAGGTCGTGCCGTCGAACCGCCCCAGGCCCTCTACTTCGTTTGACACCGCATGGGAGTGGACCAGATCCATCAACACCCGAAGACCGGCGCCGTGGGCTTCGTCGATCAGGGCCTTTAAGTCCTCCGGCGGACCATATCGGAAGGAAGGGGCGAAAAAGTTCGACACCTGGTAGCCGAAGGATGCGTAGTAGGGGTGCTCCTGGATCGCCATGAGTTGAATCGTGTTATATCCGGCGTCCACGATCCGGGGGATGACGTTGTCGATAAACTCCCGGTATGTACCGATTTTTTCCGCCTCCTGGGCCATTCCCACGTGGGCTTCGTAGATAAGCGGGGGCGTTGCCGCTGCCCGAAATCCGGGATGTCGCCAGCGGTAGGGCTCCGGCGGCGCCCAGACCTGCGCGTTGAAGATCAGGGATTCTGGATCCTGCACCACCCGCCGGGTCCAGGCTGGAATCCGGTCTCCGCCGCCCCCGGGCCAGTGGATGCGATAACGGTAGAGGTCCTCATGGTGCAGCGCGTCGGCCGGCATCCGAAGTTCCCAGACCCCGTCGTCGGAAATGCGCGAAAGGGCCAGCGCCGGGTCCTCCCGCCAACCGGAAAAATCCCCGATCAGATAAACGGCGCTGGCGTTGGGTGCCCATTCCCGAAGCACCCAGGAATCGCCCCTCCGATGCAGACCGAAGTATTCATGCCCCGAAGCGAAATCCTCCAGGGTGATGTCACCGCCGGTCAACTCCCTTCTGCGGCGCTCGATCGCCTCTTGACGGCGAAGCAGCACCGGCTCGAACGGTTTCAGATAGGGATCTTCTCGAATCAGGTCGGAAATGGCTTGAAATTCGGTCATTGCGTAAAGAATCGCCTTTAGACGAGCAGCGGGCGGCGGAGCATCTTTTCATACAGCTCGATGTACTGCCTCGCGTTCACGTCGTGGGTGAAGGTTTGCCGGGACCAGTTCATGATCCGGGAGATCTGCTTTTTCCGGGTGGAGGCCGGCAACCGGAAAAAGCCCATGGCCTGCCGGATCGCCCAGATAAGCCCTTGCGAGTCGTAGGTTTCAAAAACGAAGCCGTTGCCGCTGTCGGTGTCCGGATCCAGGTGTCGAACCGTGTCGTGAAGGCCGCCGGTGTCGTGGACGATCGGAAGCGCACCGTAGAGGCTTCCGATCATCTGGGGAAGGCCGCAGGGTTCGAAAAGAGAGGGCATCAGAACAAAGTCCGCCGCTCCGTAAGCCTGGTGCTCCAACTCTTCACTGAAATCGCATGCCGCCACCCGGTTTTGAAAACCATGGAAATGGACGATGTCCCGGAAAACCGGTTGGTAATCCCCGTTGGCGACAAACACCACCTGGAGGCCGTCTTCCCAGAATTCGGAGATGGCGGTGTAGAAGATGTCTGCCAGAAGCTGGCATCCCTTCTGTATCGGGTCGAGCCGCGAGGGCCAGAAAAACATCGGGGCGTTGCCGTCGGCAACGAGGCCGAGCCGCTTTTGGAGCGCCAGTTTGTTTTTTCGTTTTTTCGCGGGGTGGTCCGCCGGGCCGTAGGGGAAAGCCAGATGCCGGTCCTGGCTCGGATTGAACGCCGGGTCCGGCGCGTTGAGAATGCCGACGGCACAGTCGGCATGGTATTTATTGGTCAGCTCCTGGCGAAGATGGTTTTCCACGAAGCCATGACGGCCGGCAACGATTTCCTCGAGGAACGTCTGACTGACGGTGTTGACGAAATGAGCGGCAAACACCCCGCTGACGAGAAAATCGACCGGGTTCGACTCCCGGGTCTCTTCGTATTCGAAAGCCATGTTTTCGTAAAAGAGATTTTCCCAGAAATAGGCCGCATCGATTCCCCGGTCCTCGATTTCGGCCAGAGTCGATTTGACCGTGTGAATGTTGTGAATCGTAAACAGGCAGGGGATTTCCATCCGGCGGGACATGGCCGGTATCAGTCCGGTCATCCAGTCGTTGCAGTGGATCAGGTCCGGGCGCACCCGGGGCACGATATTGTTGATGACCTCCCGCTGAAAGGCCAGGGAAAGCTTCGTATTTTCCCGGCCGTAGGCCGAATAGACCCGGTTGAGGTAGAAAAACGCCCTGTCCTGGGCCAGGTGAAGACGGTCGTCGGGCATGATCGTCCGGATCTTGCGCTGTTCCTTGCGAAGAAAGGGGGCCAGCCGGTCGCTGAAGATGGACCGGTAGTCGGGCAGCGCGACATGAACGTCCGCCCCCTGTTCGAACAAGGCGTGGATCAGGGCCGCGGAGACATCGGCGAGGCCTCCGGCTTTGGCGGTGAGATACTGGGAAAGGCTTCCCATCCGGTCGGGCAGGTACGTCACCTCGGGGGTGACGATCAGCACCCGGGGCGTATGTTTCGCGGCTGTCATCAAAAATCGCCTTTCTCCGGCCGGTGCTGTTGGTCGCGGCGGCCCGCACCTTTGCGCATCGGATCTGCCGGCAGATCCGATGCGCAAAGGACAGGGTTCAGGCCCAGGTCACCAGGTGCGGGGTGGTGCGGAGCCGGTGGTCGCCCTCGGGGGTGATCCGCGCCGTGAAGCCGAATCGGCCGGAAACGTCGCAGGTGACCGAGCACCCATACAAATAGCGGCCGTCGCCCAGATCCTCTTCCACCGACATCCGCTTTGTCCGGCCCTCCCTGAGAGAATCCACGGTCTTGAGAAGACCGTAATACAGTTCCACCACCACCTCGTCGGGGTTCAGTTCGCCGAGAGCAACCCGGGTCGAGATCCGCAGCTGCTCACCCACCCGATAAGGCCCCCTTTTCTCCCTTTCCGGCGGGTCGATCTCGATCTGCTTCCAGGCGGAGCGAAGCCGTTTCATTTGGACGGCGATCTGCCGGGCCTCGGCGCCGTCTTCTGCGACCAGGTCGTCGAAGCGCTCTGCGGCAGGGACATAGAAGCGGTTCAAGTAGTCGGCCGCCATGCGGAGGCTGCAAAAATCGGCCATGGCCATTTTCATCGAGGCTTTCATCATCCGGATCCACCGGTTCGGCGAGTCCCCGTTTTTCCGGTCATAGAAGGTCGGAATGACGTCGTTTTCCAGGATGTTGTACAGGGCCTGGCTTTCTACGGCGTCCTGGTAGCTGCTGTCGGGATATTCCTCCCCGTGGCCGATCGCCCATCCGACCTCCTTGGAATATCCTTCGCACCACCAGCCGTCCAGGATGCTCAGGTTGAGCACCCCGTTTACCGCCGCCTTCATTCCGGAGGTGCCGCAGGCCTCGAACGGGCGCCGGGGGGTGTTGAGCCACACGTCGGCCCCCTGGACGAGGTACCGTGCCAGGGCCATGTCGTAGTTTTCGATGAAGATGATCCGGTTGCGAAGGTGGGGCTGCCTGGCGAAGGTGACCAGACGTTGAATCAGCGCCTTTCCCTCGTTGTCCCGGGGGTGGGCCTTTCCGGTAAAAATGAACTGTACCGGGAACTCCCGGTTGTTCAAAATGGCCTCCAGGCGGTCAGGGTCCGCCAAAATCAGATCGGCGCGTTTGTAGGTGGCAAACCGCCGGGCAAAGGCGATGGTCAGCGCCTCCGGATCGAGAACCGTTTCGGCCTCTTCGATGATGGACCGCGGGGCGTTTCTTCGGGAATACTGCAGACTCATCTGCTCCCGGCAGAGCCGGACCAATCGTGCCCGATTCATCTCGTGGGCGCGCCACAGGTCCTCTTCGTAGATGTCGTCGATCCGCCGGATGTTTTCCGGCCGGCGGGAGCTCATGTACCATTCCGGCCCCATGTACCGGTCGAAAAGCCGGGAGAATTCATCTGAAATAAAGGTCGACACGTGGATGCCGTTGGTGACGTGGGAAATCGGGACCTCCTCCACGTTTCGATTCGGCCACACATAGGACCACATTTTCCGGGCCACCTGGCCGTGAAGGCGGCTCACCCCGTTGCAGTGTTCGGCCATCCGAAGCCCCAGAACAAACATCGACATCGGTTCGTCTGAGACCCCGGCGTTGGGCTGGCCCCAGGAGAGGATCTCCTCCACCGTGGCACCCAACCTGGGCGCGAATGGCTTTAAGACCGGCCGGACCAAATCGACGGGAAACTCGTCGTGGCCCGCCGGCACCGGGGTGTGGGTGGTAAAAATCGTGCTTCTGGGAACGATCTCCAGGGCGGTGCTCAAATCGACGCCGAAGCGCTCCATGGTCTGAGCCACCCGCTCGATGCTTGAAAAGGCCGAATGGCCCTCGTTCATGTGGACCACCTTCGGGAAGATTCCCATTTTGGCCACGGCCTGCATCCCGCCGATGCCCAGCAATATCTCCTGAGACAGACGCACCCGGCCGTCTCCGGTGTAAAGCCGGGCGGTGACGTCCCTGACCGGCTGGGCGTTTTGCAGGATGTTGGCGTCGAGCAAGAAGAGCCGTATCCGCCCGACGTTCAACTGCCATACATCGGCGTGGATGGGGCCGTCGGGGCCGGAAACCGTCACCCGCAATTCGTTTCCGGCCGGGTCCTGGGCCCGTTCCAACGGGAGGCGGTACAGGTCGGTTTCCGGGTATTGCTCCTGCTGCCAGAACTCGGCGTCGAGATACTGGCGGAAATAGCCTTCCCGGTAAAGCAGGCCGACCGCCGTCAGGGGAAGCCCCATGTTGGAGGAGGCCTTCAGGTGGTCGCCGGCCAGCACTCCCAGGCCTCCGGCAAAAAGCGGAATGCTCTCGTGAATGCCGAATTCCATGGAAAAATAGGCCACCGTCTCGTTTTCGAAGAACGGCCATCGGCTCCGGTCTACCGGAGAAAGGACCCTCTCGGTAAAGTGGCCCTGGACCCGCTTCACGTGGGCCAGAAAGCTGTCGTCGATCGCAAGTTTTTCCAGGCGTGCCTGGGGGATCAGGGTTAAAAAGACAAGCGGGTTTTGGCCGGATTCGTCCCAGAGGCGGGGATTGATCCGCCGAAACAGGTCTTTGGCATCGGGCTTCCAAGACCACCACATGTTTCGCACCAGCTTTTCCAGAAAAGCCAGCGGCTCAGGGATGGTCGGAAAGACCTGAAAGGTTTGCATGCTCATGTTCGGTTTTCCTTGGCACAGAGGCGGTAATCAAACGGGTCGTGGGAAAATGGCCGCCGTCTGCCGCTGGCCGTCTGTTTAAAGGACCTTGTGGGTCGATAACGGGTTATCTGCGCGGCTGACGTTAGAAGAGTTCTAATACGCGGACAGGCAAAGTTCAAGCTCCTGAAAGTTTTTTCCACACGCGGAAAAATTCGCTGGCCCCCCACGCCTGGGCGTCGCAGCCCCGAAAATGGTGGGGTGCATCGCCGTCGAGAATTTCGGGCATATGGCCGAGGCAGCCGGCCTCCAGCAGCCGGGCGCCGCTGCCAAGGTAGGCCAGGGCGGTTTTACGGCCGTTTTTGGGAAACACGGCCGCCCAGGCCTCGCAAAAAGAGGGAAACACCCAGGTCCAGGCGGTTCCGTTGTGGTAGGCTGGCTTTCGGCAGGTGTCCTCGTCTCCCGAGTACCGGCCCTGGTAGGGTCGATGAGGGTCGACCAGGGCCTGTCCGCGGTGCAGTATGGAAAGCGGGTGTTCGACGGATCTGTCGGCCAGACTTCGGATGGCCCCGGGCACCAACAGCGACTGGCAGGCCGCCAGCATTCGCCGGGCCAGCATCGGATCGGAGACCGCGCCCAAGGTGAGGGCGAACAACTGGTTGGGGCGAAGCGCATCGTCGGCCGTAGCCTTGTCTGCCGGAGTCCCGGCGGAGGCATGGAGGCAGTCGCTCAACCCGATTTCCGGAGCCCTCCGGGTGTAAAGCGCTGCGATGGAGGTGCCAACGCGGTCTGCCAGCGCCCCCCACGAACTCTCCCCGGCAACGGCGCCGCCGGCCAGAAAATTCAGGGCCGCCCACCAGAGGGCCTGGATTTCCACCGGATATCCCTGCCGGGGGGTTCCCGCCGGGTGGTTGGTGTCCATCCAGGTAAAGTGCGCCGGGCTGAAAAGCAGCCCCGACGCCGGATCCATCCGGATGCCGTTGGGGGTTCCGTCGATCATGGCCCCGGCCATGTCTTTGAGGATTCCCCGCATCGTTCTGGGTCCGACGCCGGTTTCCAAAAAGTCCAACGAGCCCTCGGCAGCGCAAAAATCGGCGCAGGCGGTGAAAAACCACAGCGGGGCATCCGAGGTGTCCCGGTTGCCGGCGTCTTCGCCCCGGATCATGTTCGGCAGGGTTCCCCGGTCTTCGAAGGCGGCAAACTGTTTCAAGATTCGGGCCGCGGTATCGAGGCTGCCGGCGGCGATCAGCCCCCGGACGAAAATGAGCGTGTCCCGACCCCAATCCAGAAACCAGGGATAGCCGGCAATGACCGTGCTCAGCGACTTTCTGCGCACGACATAGTGCCCGAGGGCCTTCTCCCACACAGCCGCCGGGCCCAGCGGCGCATTGTTTTCAAAGGATGCGGCCATCCATGAAAGCAGCGACGACGGGTCGAAAGGCTCCGGCTCCGGCCGGCCGGCGGCGGCCGCCGTAATCTCCAGATGGCCGCCGCCGGTGAGTCGGCCGGTCAGATACCCGGGGCTGAAAAGGTCCGAGTCCGGATCCAAGCCTCGTTCCGCCTCCAGGGGCCGGTGGACCATATAATACCATTCGGGCTCCTGGACAAAGGCGGCCTTTTGGGCCCGAAGGCTCAAGGCTCTGGCCGGGTCCGGCTGAAAGTCGAAACCGTTTTTTTTGCCGGCAACCGCGGGTGCAAACCGGTGCTCCGGCCCCAGGTATGCCTTGGTGACTTCGTGAAATGACCGGTCCTCGATGTCCGGCCGCACGATGATCGAAACCGGTTTGTCGTCTGGAAGCAGCCGGGGATCCTGTCCTGCGGGCTCTCGGAAAAAAACCATGCGAACGGCGTTTTTTGCCGGCAGCATTTCGATGCCGAGGCAAATGATCGTGTGCTGCCCCTGGCCGGTGGGGAGGCGAAACCGCCAGACGCCCCGGGAGGCGCCGTTGGCCGTGAACATATCCAAGCAGTCGTCTCCAAACGGCTGGGAAGTTCCCTGAAACACGGACCAGGCCCGGCACCGGGTCAGCAGGATCCGCCGGTCGTCGGGGGCCTCCGGATGAAGGTTGGCGGCCAGCAGGGCGTCGTAGCGGCTGTTGAGTTTTCCCCAGGCGAGCGAAGCGCGAAGCATGCCGCCGATGCCGTTGGTGCCCAGCAGGAGGCGCTCGGTGCCGAGCAGGTCGGAGCGGTTGAAAACGGTCTTTACGGTTTCGGCTTCGAACGCTGAAAGATAGCAAAGCCGGGCATTGCCGTGCCGCGGGGCCTCGGCCTCGAACACGGAAATGGCCAGGGTCCGGGCCTGGGATCGCGGTACCGGATCACCGGGTTGGACCAGCGCAAAAAACCGGCCGTCGTCGGTCTTGAGACTGTCTTCTGCGGCCAGGCACCGATGGTCTTCGACGATGCGGAGCCGAAACGGTGCCGGTGCGGTCACCAGAAGAAAGTGCCCCGGCGGAACCATGACTTCCCGGCGCAGATCTTCGGGCCAGCGCCAAGAAACGGTCCGGGGTTCGGCCCCGTCTGATCCGTCGCCGCGGCAAAGGGAAGACGGGTCCGCAGCCAGCCGCCGGACAGCCTCGGCCAGGGCGGTTTCTTCCACGTGGCCGATGCCCCGGTCCTGGATGAGCACTTCCAGGGCTTTGGCCCGAAGCCGCTGAATGCGAAGCCGCTCCGGGTCGAGACCGTTGGCCTCTCCGGCATCCTGGATTTCCTGCAGATCCTCGCTTCCGGCGCTGAGGCAGAGCACCTGCCCCGGGGAAAGGGCCAGGCGGTATTGGGTTCCGTCCTTGGTGGGATAAACGGTTTGTTCCGTCAAAAGATCCGCCATGGACGAGCTGTCGATCTTGGCCCGGGCCGAATCCCAGCGGGCTTCTGCAGGGCGGTCGGCATCGAGGTTGACGACGATCAGCAGCCCTCGGTCCGTCGGGCGGTGGTGGCGGGAAAAGACGAGACAATTGTCTCCTCCCTCCTGGATCATCTTGATGTCGACGCGGTCGTAAAACGCCGGATGATGATGAAGCAGCCGGGTGAGGCGGCGGATTTCGGCCACCTGGTTGGTTTCCGCTCCCCAGTTCAAAGACGAGCTGCCGTGAACGTCGATCTTTTGTTCGGCAAACCATTCGACGCCGTTGGCAAAGGCAAATCCGCCGCAAACCGAGGCCAGGGCGCACAAGGCGGTTCGCATGCGGGAAAAATCCTGGGAAGTGGCCGCCAAGCGGTTGTTGTCGTGGGTCTCGCAGAAGTGAATCATGAGACCCTCGCCGCAGGCGGTTTCCAGCGCCTGGGGCAGGTAGTGCTCGACGGCCCCCCGGTCGAAGGTTTGGAACAGTTCCGAGTAGGCCCAGTTGAAATTGCCGGAATCGAGCAAGTTCCGGGTGACGGAAATCTTTCCGCCGAGGCCTTCGAGGAAAAAAAGGGTGTCGGGATACTGTTGGCGGACCTTGGCGATGATGTACTTCCAGGCGGGCAGCGGCACCATGTACCCGGCATCGCAGCGGAATCCGTCCACGCCGCGGCGGCACCAGGTCAGAAAAACATCGGCCATGTATCGCCACAGCTCCCGATGCCGGTATTCGAGCTCGGTCAGATCCTCCCAGGTGACGCCCCAAGCGCCGGGGTTTTCGATGCGGCCCTGAAGGTCTCGCTTAAGCCATTCCGGATGGGTTTCGTGAAGGTCCGCGGCCCATCCGGTGTGGTTGACGGCCAAGTCGAGAAGGATCCTTGCCCCTCTGCTGTGGACGGCGTCCAGCAGTTCGATGAACTGGTCCAGGGGGGTGGCCTTGGGGTCGAACCGGGCCAGTGCGGGGTCTACCGCGGTAAAACTCAGCGCTGCATAGGGGCTTCCAAACCGGCCCATGCGGCCGTAGGTGGTCGGGGTGGGGTTGATGGGAAGAAGCTGGAGATAACGGCAGCCGAGGGTGTGGACGATGAAGTCGAGTTCAGAGATCAGGTCTCGAAACGTTCCGGACGGCGGAATGACCGCAAAGCCCCTTTCGTCCAGCTGCCGGACCGTCTCTTGTTGGGCCTCGGACAACTCCTGGGGCCGCGCCTTGTCGGGCCCGAATTGGCGGACAAAAGCGTTGTAGAGGGTGTTTCCGCAGCAGGTGTCGGCCGGTTCCACGTTGACGGTCACGTTTGGTCCCGGGGGCCACTGGGGCGCCGCTCCCTTGTCGGGCTGGAAATAGCACTTGGCCCCGAAGTGGCCGACCTGTGCCAGCGGCACACTGATTTCGAACCGGTCGGCTTCGGTCCGGACCATGGGAAGGTCGAACCAGTCCAGGCCGAGCTGCGCCTCGTCTCTTTCCACGGCCCCGATGATTTCCCTGCGCCCGATGCCGGCCCATCCAAGATTGGTCCGAAGCCAGGCGCTTCCCTTTGCGCCTTTTTGGACGCGAAGCGAAAAGCGCGCCAAGTCCCCCCGAAAGCGCAGCAGTTTCGCGCCGGGAACCGGCGTTTGGATGAGGGTGTTGGGGTCTGGCGGGGTCACTTGTTTCCTGCCTGAACGGGCGCCTTCGCCATTGGGTTGAAAGAAGACATCCGGCCGCTTCGGCCGAAGGCGGCCCCCCTCCAAGGTTGGATTCGGCTCAAAGCGTCAGTTCACCGGACAACACGGTGCCGGAGGCAACCGTTGACGGGGCGTCGGGCCGGCCGATGATCGTTGCATTTCCCTTCACGGTCACCGGCGCCTCGAAGGTGACGTCTCCACGGACGGTCAAGGATTCGCACTGCACCAGGGAGGGGGCGCCGGCGGCGAATCTCTTATTGAACTGATCGATTTTTTTGTAAAAAGTAGAATCTAGGTCGACGCGGATCCGGTCTGTTGCCCGCTTCGGGTTAAGCCTTGGAAAGTCCCCCTCTTCCAACAGGACATAGTCGGATCGGAGCACCAGAAGGTCGTTGCACTTTTTCACCGGGATCAGGCGGGACTTTGGCACCTGCACCGCCGCCGCCCCTTCGAACAGGGAGATCGCCGCCCCCATGGCTGTTTCGATCTGAAATACGGGCGGACTGTTCTCGTCCCGGGGGTCGAGGGGCTTCGGGTTGACGATGATCGGCAGCCGCACGCTTGTTTCGGTTGAAAACAAGTCGGCGAGAAACTGCAGATTCACCCAGATGTTGTTGGTATTGAAAAACCGGTACAGCTCGATGTCGGTGAATGCCTCCATTTCGTCGTCCGGACACTGGGCCACTTCCCGGAGGACGAGCCGCCCGTTTTTGTGCCGCGCCAAGTGGCCGCCCTTGGTGTCTGCGGGGGTCCGCTCGGCCACCTCCATCATGAACGGCAGATCGCTTTGGGCAAAATATCCGAGAAGCGAAAAATCGAGGGTCGCGCCCAGGTTGTCCGAGTTGGAGATAAAGGCATATTGAATTCCCTGGGCAAGAAGGTCGTCGAGCAGCCCCGAGGTCTTCAAGGCGGTATAAATGTCGCCGTGGCCAGGCGGATTCCATTCCAGGTCCGGATTTGCCGGCCATTTCGCCGGGGACAGGTCTTCCCGGAGAATTTTGGGAAACATGTGCTGAAGAAACATCCGGACGCCGCCCCCTCCCATCTTTTCGACGGCGGCGGCGGTATCCTCATGGGTGCTGAAGCTGTTCATCAGCGCCAGTTCGACCCCGACATGGGACGCTTGGGTCAAAATCACCGAAAGAAAGCTTTTGCCCGGCTTGACCTCCAGGAGGGACTTGGCGCCGGTCAGTCCCATGCTGGTGCCCAGCCCGCCGTTGAGCTTGATCATGATCGTCCGGCCGAGGACATCCCGGCCCTTCTCGCGGTGCGCCAGCAGTCCTTGGGCGTTGACCAGCTCATCGGAGGACACCGGCGAGATGTTCCGGTCGGACAGCAGGCCGGTTTCGCCTTCGACCACCTGGCGGTAGTAGTCGGCAAACGTATCGATGACGATCGGGTCCATCTGCCGGTCCTTCATCTTTTCGATGAAGGCGTGAAGATGCGCGGGATTCTCCGCCATGAAGCCACGACTCCTTTCCGCTTTTTTTTGACGGCGCCGCGGATACGGATCAGTCCGTCACCGGGACGATCCACCCTGAGGGATCCTTTTCGCGGCCGTATTGAATTCCCATGATGGCGTCGAAGAACTTCTTTGCCACCGGTCCGACGCCGCCCTCTGCGATAGGAATGATCTTGCCGTCGTAGTTGAGCTCTCCGACCGGGGAGATCACCGCTGCGGTTCCGGCGCCGAACACCTCTTGGAGCTTTCCTTCGCCGTGGGCCTGATACACCTCGTCGATGCCGATAGGGCGCTCGGCGGCCTTCATCCCCCAATGGCGGGCCAGGGTAAGCACCGAATCCCGGGTAATTCCCGGAAGGATGCTGCCGTTGAGCGCGGGCGTGATCAGCTCCCCGTCAATGACAAAGAAAATGTTCATGGAGCCGACTTCTTCGACGTATTTCTGCTCCCGGCCGTCGAGCCAGAGCACCTGGGTATAACCCGCCTGGTGGGCTTTTTCTCCGGCGAGCAGGCTGGCGGCGTAATTGCCGGGCGTTTTGGCCTCTCCGACCCCGCCCCGAACCGCCCTGACATACTCTCGGGTCACCAGGATCTTGATGGGATTGAATCCTTCCGGATAGTAGGCCCCCACCGGGGACAGAATGACGAAGTACCGGTAGGTGTTGGAGGCACGAACCCCCAGGAAGGGATCGGTGGCGATGATCGTCGGACGAATGTACAGGGACGTTTCCGGCGTTTTCGGCACCCAGTCCTTTTCCAGCTTCACCAAGGCTTTGAGCGATTCCAGCGCAAAGGCTTCGTCGATTTCCGGGATGCATATCCGCTGGCAGGAACGATTCATCCGCTTGAAGTTGTCCAGGGGCCTGAAAAGCTGAACGCCCCCGGTGTCGGTGTGATAGGCCTTGAGTCCTTCAAAGACGCCCTGGCCGTAGTGAAAGAACATGGTGGACGGATCGAGCTGGAACGGACCGTAGGGCTCGATGCGGGGGCCGTGCCAGCCCTTTTCCGGATGGTAGTCCATGCAGAACATGTGATCGGTAAAAATGCTTCCGAAACCGAGCTTGTCGTCTTCCGGTTTGGTCTTTTTTTCTTTTGCCGTTTCGATCCGAATTTCCATCTCCACCTCCGTTTTGCTCGATTTGTCCGTGATCTTCGTCCAGGGGGGATTCCGGCCTGGAAGCGAAAGAGGTTTTTGGTTGAAAACGCCCTTTAGCAGGGTCAGGGCAAGTGCAAGCGCATCTGTCCGGTGAGCGGATCATAGGTCCGCATCGGAAGCGATCCGACGAGCTCCCGGACTTCGAACTCCACGGCCTCCACAGGGGTTTGGGAAAAAAGACGCCCCCCGCAAAGATTCGTCTGCCCATTGCCGAAAACAACGTGGGCCACGATGGCGGGACGATCTTCACCGGGGAAAACAGACCCCGTACAGGAGACGATCTCCAGGGGTCCGCTCTCGGCGCGGACGGCGTAGACCTGCTGGCTCGAATCATAGACGCCGAAGGTGGCGCTCAGGGCCGTGCCTGCCGCGGAGAAAAAACCGGCCTGGATCTGCTGCCGCAAAAAAAACGTCTCCAGGCCTTCCAGCAGGTCCGGCGCCTGGGAAAGCCGCCCGATGAACAAGCGGCCCGGCGCAACCTCGGCGGTGACCGCCGTATGGCTCTGCATCTTTTTGATGGATCCTTTTTTTCTTTGAGAAGGCTATATCGCCGATGCCCGGAACAAGTCAACCACCGCGTTGCAGGGCTTCGGATTGCCGGTTGTCAATCACCGGATTCTGTTCTACATTGGCCCACGCTTCGGAACGAATTCCGGAGAATTTCAAAAAGAGCAGAAAGGATTTCAGACCATGACCCATACAACACCCACGGCCGAAATACCCCCGATTCGACTCGGCAAAAACGCGCGATTTCAGTTCCGTTGTCATCCCGGGGTTTCTTGCTTTACCGAATGCTGCCGGGGAATTCAGATCGTTCTGACCCCCTATGACATCATCGGCTTGAAAACCCGGCTTCAGTTGAGCTCCGAGGAGTTTTTGGCCATGTACACCGAAGTTCAGCTTATGGAAAAAACCGATCTTCCCATGGTCACCTTGAAACTTCTCGACGACGAACGCCAGTCCTGCCCCTTCGTCCGGGAAGACGGCTGCATCATCTACGAGGACCGCCCCTCGACCTGTCGCTATTATCCTTTGGGGGTGGGGTCGCTGATGCACAAAGAGGGCGCAGACGACGAAGGCTTTTACTTTTTTGTCAATGAGCCCCATTGCAAGGGGTTCGAAGAAGAAAAGCAGTGGACCGTGGCCGAATGGCGGCAGGACCAGGGCGTCGATCTGCGGGACGAAATCAACGCCCAGTGGACCGACCTCATCGTCCGGAAGCGCTCTTTTCCGGGGGTGATCCAGCTGACCGACAAAGCCAAGCAGCTTTTTTTCATGGTCAGCTACAACATCGACAACTTCCGGCAGTTCGTGCTCGAAAGTTCTTTTCTGGACCGGTATCCGGTAGAAGCCGAAACGCTGGAAACGCTTCGTCGGGATGACGTGGCGCTGCTGCAATTCGGACTTGGCTGGCTCAAGGGGATTTTTTTCCAGCAGCCGGATTCAGTCCGGGACAAGGCCGACGGCGGCGTGTAACGCGGTCGTCGTGCTCCATGGCATAATTCAGGATTCGTATTGCTCGTAGGCCAGCCCCGCCAAACTCTCGGGGTTTTCCAACCGTTCGGTGACGTCGACGCCGAAAAACTCGGCCACCGGCGCAAAAACCGCCGGATTGCGGGAGTGGACCGTTCTGGCCGCGTCCAGCACTTTTGCCAGCCCGTCGGCGCTCATTTTGCCCAGGGGGCGGCGGCACCCGCCGCAGGGCATTCCCAGAATCGCCATGAGGGTTTTAATGCCGACCGGGTTTCTGGCCCGGCATTCCACCTCCCCGAAAGGCGTGTTCTCCCTGCTTTTTACGGTGACCAGGGAAAAGAGGGGCTCGATGTCGGACAGAATCTTCTGCGCTTTGTCCTTTTGCCCTTCGGAAAGGTGCCGGACCATGTCGGCCACCGCCGCCGGTGCCACGTTGGTGACAACCGAGATGACCCCGGCGGCCCGGATTTCCGGATCGGTCATCATGTGAAAGGTCATGCCGTCGTCGCCGGAAAGGATGGTGAAATCCTCCCCGCAGCAGGCGCGGGTCCGCCTCATGTTGGCCGGGTTGGCGGTGGCCTCTTTGACGGTGCTCACATTCGGATAGCGGCGGTGAAGCAGACCGAGGTCCTCGGGAAGAAGCTGGCACCCGGTGCGGCCCGGAATTACATAGGGAATGACGGCGGTGTCCGGAAACGCCTTGGCAATGGGGGCGACATACTCGCGCCGGATTTCCAGGGAACTGGGGCCGTTGTAATAAGGGTCGACCAGCAACACGCCCTCTGCGCCGACCGACACTGCATGGCGGGTGGCCTCCAGGGCTTCGGCGGTGTTGTTGCTGCCGGTTCCGGCAATGCAGAGGCACCGTCCCTGTGCCTTTTTGGCAACCGCCTCGATGATCGTGTTGTGCTCCGCCCAGGAAAGGGTCGGGCTTTCGCCGGTGGTGCCCACCGCAAGAATGCCGGTAATCCCGTTTTGGATCTGAAACTCGATGAGCCGATCGAGGCCCTCGGCATCGACGGCATCTCCCGTAAATGGCGTTGCCAGCGCCGTGTAGCAGCCTGCCTTGATTTTCATAAGCCCCCCTTTTCAACCCGTGGCCCTGATCAGACAAAAGAAAACGCTAAGGCTTCGGTAAGCCAAACGAGGAAAAGCTGTCAAGAAAAAGGTTTCCCCCTTGACAACCTTCGGACCCTGCCCTACTACCGGAGCACCGATATCCGGTGCCGGTTCAAACCGGCTGAAAACCCCAAACCTTGAGGAAATCGCATTATGCCCCTGGCAAAGGACGTACACGAATACATCAAAAAACAGCGGATGGCCGTGGCCCAGAACCCGGACTGCGGCACCTCCCATTACAACCTGGCCGTTGGACTGCTCGGCCTGAAACAATACGAAGAGGCAGAAAAGGAGCTTTTGCAGGCGATCGACTGCAGCCCGACCCTGGCCGAGGCCTACGTGCAGCTCGGCGGCATCTGCCTGGCGCGGGGCGATCTGGACGGCTGTCTCGACTGGAACAAGCGGGCAACCCAGTCGCGGGCCGGATTCTCCGAGGGGTGGGGCAACATCGGCTTTGTGCACCTGCAAAGAGGAGAGCTCGAAGACGCCGTCTACGCGCTGGAAAAGGCCATCCGGTGGAATCCGAAGTTCATCCAGGCCCTGGCCTCCCTGGCCAACGCGTACCTGGCCCAGGGCGAGGTTGAAAAGAGCATTGACACCGGGCTCAAGGCGCTGGCCCTCGAACCCGAATTCGCCGTCGCCCACAACAATCTCGCCGTGGCCTACCTGGAAAACGGGCAGGCCGCCGAAGCGGCCCGGCACGCCCGGAAGGCCGAATCCCTCGGCTATCCAGTGGCGCCGGAGATCAAAAAGGAGATCGACGCCCACCTTTAGCCGCGTCTGTGGTTTCGGCCGGCGGCAGGCCGAAGGGATCGGCGCCGGCTGCGAAGACCCCTTCGGCTGCTGCGGCCCGTCAACCATGCTGCCCTCCCCCCCCCTTGCCTTCTTTTTAGCCGATGAGCGAACCCCCGTGCCTCCCGGCGGCCGGCGTTGGGCAGACCGGATTCCGTTGGGTCGAAAGCCCCCGTTTGACACCCCCCCTCCCCTTTTGTTGGAAGCGGTCCGGTACGGCGATTATTTCACCGCTTCCGCGGACTTTTTGAAAAATTTGGGTGCAGACTCCCTGGCATCGGCGGCGGCGGCGGTCACCGGACGGCCGGAACCGGCCGAAGCACTCCGCCAGATCCGGATCTTTCTGGAAAAACACGGCGCTTTTTATCATCCGGCCCGGGTGGAACTGGACTTCGGCGGCAGGGCGGTTTCGCTGGCGCTCAATGTCGCCCTGACCAAAGAAGGGATGCGGTGCATGAAGACCGAGATCCCCCTGCTCGGGATGCTTTTGCGGCGGCAGAAGCGATGGCTCCCGAGGCTATTTGCCGCCGGCTCTGGGAAAACCGCCTCCGGACAGCCCTTTCCGATGTTTCTGGCAGAATGGTTCGACGGGTTCTGCGAATTTCACCTGGCCGGCGGCGGAGATCGCACCGTGATCTGGGATCCGGCAACCGGACCCCGTCCGACCGGAGAACATCAGCGTCGGGAATTGTACCGGGGAGTCGCCCGGATTTGGGCAGACTATTATCAGCTGGAGACCGGCGCCCGGATCCATCCCTGGCACCACGCCGCCGGGGATTTTATCGCCCGGGCGGACAAAAGAGGCGTTGAGCTTCGGCTAATTACCGTCCGGGGATATCCGGCGACGGTTCACGCAGAGGGTGCCGGCCCGGAACGAATCCTCCGGGAGCTGTTGGTGGCATTCTTCGACCTGTCGCTGCGAACCCGGATCGACCGGAACCAAGGCACCGGCGATCTGATCTGGGCCGACGACGGCGTGGTGGAGCCGACCCTGATCGGCGCCGTCGAGGCCTTGGCAGACAAACCCGCCGTCCCCGGCCTGGCCGATCCGGCGGATCAGATGCTGATCGAGATCCTGGCCGCCCTGGCCGAACCGCAGCTAGCCGCGCTGGCCCGGCAAGCGGCGGAGAGCGGCTTTTTCCCCGGCTCGCCGGAGCTCGATCTGATCGGCTGCCACCTGGCCGCCCACGCCGGGCGGGTCGGATCCGCGGCGAAGGGGCTTGCCGGCTGAGGGGTGCCGTCGAGGGGTACCACTAGATAAGGAGCAGATGCGTTGTTCCGCCGCAAGATGATGTATAAAATGTCTACCCACCGGAGGCTGTCCGGCGCCCTAACCGTGCGAAACCATGCTTTTTTATTGACAAGAAAATCGAATAATTCTATATTGCCGACCTTGAGCGACACGTTGCGCGAGCGTATCACCTAGTCAGTGAGTGAACTTTAATATTAAAAAAAATCAAATAGTTGAGAGGAGGTGACAAGGGCGGCCCAAAGGGGAAGGAATCATTCATTCTACACGGGATGGACTATTTTCTAATGCAAGAATGGAGGTAAAACGATGGCGAAACACGAAACCCCGATGTTGGATCAGCTCGAATCCGGTCCTTGGCCGAGTTTCGTGTCCGATCTGAAGCACCAGGCGGAAGTTCGGGCCAAGAACGAAGAGGGGATTGAGTTCCAGATTCCATCGGATGTCTGCGAGGACCTTCTGGGAGTGCTGGAGCTTTCTTTTAAGCACGGCGCCACCCACTGGAAGCACGGCGGCATCGTCGGCGTTTTCGGCTACGGCGGCGGCGTGATCGGACGGTACTGCGACCAGCCCGAGGAGTTTCCGGGCGTGGCCCACTTTCACACCATGCGGGTCTCCCAGCCCGGCGGCAAGTTTTACACCAGCAAGTACCTGCGGGAAATTTGCGACCTGTGGGATCTGCGGGGAAGCGGCATCACCAACATGCACGGGTCCACCGGCGACATCATCTTCCTGGGCACCACCACCAAGCAGCTGGAAGAAATCTTTTTTGAGCTGACCCACAACCTGAACCAGGACCTGGGCGGTTCGGGCTCCAACCTCCGCACCCCGGCCGACTGCATCGGCCAGGCCCGCTGCGAGTGGGCCTGCTACGACACCCAGGATATGTGCTACGACCTCACCAACGAATACCAGGACGAGCTGCACCGCCCGGCGTTTCCCTACAAGTTCAAATTCAAGTTCGACGGCTGCCCCAACTGCTGCGTGGCCTCCATCGCCCGGGCCGACCTTTCCTTTATCGGCACCTGGAAAGACGACATCAAGATTGACCAGGAGGCGGTCCAGGCATACATCGGCGGCGAGTTTCCCCCCAATGGCGGCGCCCACAAGGGCCGGGACTGGGGTCCGTTCGACATCGAAAAAGAAGTCATCAATCTTTGTCCCACCCAGTGCATGTGGATGGAAGACGGCAAGTTGAAGATCGACAACAGAGAATGCACCCGGTGCATGCACTGTCTCAACGTCATGCCGCGGGCGCTTCGCATCGGCGACGACCGCGGGTGCACCATTCTTGCCGGCGCCAAGGCCCCGATTCTCGACGGCGCCCAGATGGGCTCTCTGATCGTGCCGTTCATCAAGGTCGACTCTCCGTACACCGAAGTCAAAGAGACGGTGATCGAGCCGATCTGGGACTGGTGGATGGAAGAAGGAAAGAACCGGGAGCGGCTCGGCGAGCTGATGAAGCGCCAGGGCTTCCAGAGGCTGCTCGAAATGACCGGATTCGATCCGGATCCGCGGATGGTCCAGGAGCCCCGCTCCAACCCTTACATCTTCTGGAAGGAAGAAGAGGTCGAGGGCGGCTGGGACCGAGACATCAACGAATTCCGCAAAAGACATCAGAGATAAGGGGGGACAGCAATGGCTTTTATTTCTTCTGGATACAATCCCGAAAAACCGATGGAAAACCGGATCACCGACATCGGGCCTCGGAAATACGACGAGTTTTATCCGCCGGTCATCGCCAAAAACAAGGGAAAGTGGCTCTATCACGAGATTATCAAGCCCGGAGTGCTGGTTCACGTGGCCGAGTCCGGCGACGAAGTCTACTCGGTCCGCTGCGGCGGCGCCCGGTTGATGACCACCTCCCTGATCCGGGAAATCTGCGAGATCGCCGACAAGTACTGCGACGGCCATGTCCGCTGGACCACCCGGAACAACATCGAGTTCATGGTCGACAGCAAAGACAAGGTCGATCCGCTCATCGACGACCTGCACAGCCGCAAATTCGCCGGCGGCAGCTACAAGTTCCCCGTCGGCGGCACCGGCGCGGGCGTGACCAACATCGTCCACACCCAGGGGTGGATCCACTGCCACACCCCGGCCACCGATGCCTCCGGCCCGGTCAAGGCGACCATGGACGTCCTGTTCGAGGATTTTCAGAACATGCGCCTGCCGGCCCAGCTTCGGGTGTCCTTGGCCTGCTGTCTGAACATGTGCGGGGCGGTCCACTGCTCGGACATCGCCATCCTCGGCTACCACAGAAAGCCGCCGATGCTCGACCACGAGTATATGGACAAGATGTGCGAGATTCCCCTGGCCATCGCCGCCTGCCCGACCGCGGCGATCAAGCCGTCCAAGGTGGAAGTCGGCGGAAAAGAGGTCAAGTCCGTGGCCGTCAACAACGACCGGTGCATGTTCTGCGGCAACTGCTACACCATGTGCCCGGCCATGCCCCTGGCCGACC
>CBFCZJ010000008.1:0-28792 GCA_965602445.1 uncultured Desulfobacterales bacterium
CTGGTACATAATTCCGTAAATCTTAAACCGATTTTATATAAGGATTTTAATCTAAATTTGATTTTCTCCCCGATGCTTGCAGCGGGGAGAAAATCAAATTTAGAAGGTCTGGCCGATGCTGAAATGAATTCGCCAGCGCTCCTCGGCTTCGACGCCTGCGGCAAGCTCGTCTTCTTCTTCCGGGTTGAGCTTGTATCCAAGCTCCACCCGAAGGGGGCCGATCAGGCTGTCATAGCGGAATCCCACCCCGCAGGCG
This sequence comes from uncultured Desulfobacterales bacterium, assembly GCA_965602445.1. Lineage (GTDB taxonomy): Bacteria > Desulfobacterota > Desulfobacteria > Desulfobacterales > CAFBRK01 > JAIPEL01. The sequence goes on from CBFCZJ010000008.1 coordinate 257, forward strand.
GTCCTCACCTCGGAAAGATCGAACGTGAACGCCTCCGGGTCCACCAGACCGGCGTCGAAAAAAACAATGCCAGAAAAGCTCCGATAGATCGGGAAGCGGGCCTCCAGATTCGCATTGGCCGCGCTTTTTCCGCCCAGGGGATTTCCGGCCGGGTCCAGAGGGCCGAGCATCTGGTATCCATAGCCTCGGACGGTGTTGCTCCCGCCGAGAAAGAGGCGCTCCGGAATCGGGATAAATTCGGTATCCTCGGTTTCCTGGATGGTTTCGACCTTGATGCGTCCGGCCAGGGTCACCGGAGGGAAAAAGGTGCGGTAGGCCCTGACCTCGACGGCGGGGCGCCAATAGGTCAGCTCGGAGCCGAAAAGGCCCGAGGCCTGCTCAAGTGCCAGGGTGACCGTCGAGCCTTCGGCAGGGTAGAGCAAGTCGTCTGCGGTGTTGCGCGTGAGGCTGAAATTCACGGCCGAAACCAGATAGTTGTTGTTCTTCAAGAGCTCCTCGATTTCGAGGGAATCGAGGATCTTGATCTCCTGGAGCCGGTTGTTTTCCAGTTTGTACCCGGCGCTGCCGGACCAGAGGGTCGACAGCCGTCGGTCCACGGCGAGTTTGGCAAAGGTCGTCTCGTTGGTATAGGACTCCAGATCCTCCCGCTCCCAGCCGGTGCGCCCGCGCAGGTCGTTTCGGGCGTCGAGCCAGTAGGGTTGGAAGTATTCTGCCTGCACGTTTTCGATCAGGTCTGTTCGCCGGGCGCTGAGAGTGAACCTGCCGGCCCTTGAAAGCACATTGCGGTAGCTCCAGGAAGCCCTCAGCCGGAGCCCGTCCTCGCTGCCGTAGCCCACGCCGAAGCCAATCTGCCGCGGCTCCTTTGCCCGGAGCCGGACCTCCATGGGCAGTTTGTCGGACCCTTTTTCCGGCGTACCGGGAACGATCAGCGCCGAGCGAAAGACATCCAGGCTGATCAGGTTCCGCTGGCTCTGTTCCACGGCCGAGGCGCGATACTTTTGCCCCGGTTCAAATTCCAGGGCCCGGCGGATGCTCGCCTCCTTGACGATTTCCCCTTCCTGGACGATCGTCACCTCACCGAATCGGTAGACCCCGCCCGGTGTCACGGCGAAGCTGGCCCGGGCGACGTTTTTCCGGACATCGACCCGTGCCTGCCCGTCGACCTGGACAAAGGGAAACCCCCGGTTGCCGTACAGGCGTTCGATGGTCTTCTTGGCGGACCGGTAGTCGTTTGTGGTGAACACTTTCCCCTTTTGCAATGCAATCCGCTTTCGAACCTCCTCGTCGGGCAACCCGTCCCGGGGCTGATCGATTTGGACTTCGGAGACGATGACCGGCGGGCCTTCCTGCACCGAGAAGGCGACCCGAACCGCCGGCAACGGCCCTGGATGTTCTCCGGCCGTCTTTGCCGCCTCTTCTCCGGTTCTTTCCGTGTCCATCTCGACACGGGCGTGGTAGTAACCCCGGGCCCGGTAAAATTGCCGGATTCGCTCCAGGTCGTCTTTCAGGTCGATTTCGGAAAGCGGCGTCTCCGGCTCCCAGAACCGCCAGAACGGCCGGGGCCGTGCGGCCAGGGTTTTTCGAAGTTCTTTTTTCGAAACGCTGTTCACCCCTGAAAACGTCGCTTTCCGCACCACGAAGGCTTCCGGCAGGGTTGCCCCTCGCCCCTGGTGTGGAACCGCAAGGCAGCCGATCAGAATCGCGAACAGGATCGGCCCCAGGGGACCTCCCAAAGCCCGCCGGGCGACACGCGCCGCCTGGTATCGCACAGGCACCAAAAATCCTTCACAACTGGGGATATTTTCAATCAAGCGGGATCCGAAAAAAGGCCCCGTCGGCCGCAGGGAGACAGGGACAAGGCTGGACAACAAATGGGCAGCGCCGCTGCAAACGGGGAGATCGGCATTTTCACAATTCCTCTCCGTTTCGGTTGTCACGGTTTGCTCAGGGAAATGTCGGAACGTGATTCCGCCAATCGCTCTATGCAGTCGATGCCGGCTTTACCCATTTAACCAATCGACCATTTTATTTATCAACCATTTGACACACGCCGGCTCAGGGTTCGGGCACCGGGATTCTCAGCTCCTCATCGGACGGAAATTCCGCAAGGACCTGTTTGACGCCGTGGCGGGCGAGCTCCCGGGCAGACAGCCACTTGAAGCCCATCTTCAGATACTTTCTCGCCTGAAGGAGATGATCGGTAGCCTGGCGCTGGGCCTCGTCGTAGAGGCCGCGCCATACCCGCCGGCCGGTCTCCACTTCCACCAGATAAAGGGCAAAGGCCACCGATGCCGGGCTTTCGGGCATGCCCGGCACCGCTCCCCGGTCCCGGTAGCGCCAAAGGGTCCCGATCACCACGTAGTCCGCTTTCATCTCCCGTCCCAACCGCTGCGCCAGACCCCTGGCCGTGTCCAGGGACTCGTCCGTCAACACCTCGGCATAGGTCAATCTTGATTCATCCAGGGAGGCGACGTGGTCCCCGAACCGGCGGCGGAGTTCTTCGTAGACCATCCGGGTCAGGTCCCGGCCGGCGCCCGGTTCGATCCCCGGCGTCCCCGCACATAGCTCTCCCACGGGGCAGCTCAAGGTCCTGTCCATGGCCGCATCCACGTCCGGCTGCCGGCTTCCTGCAAAAAAGGGCATCACCGCCATTTGTTTGAATTCGACGTAGGTGACCTCCGGCTTGGGCGGCGGAGCGGCCGCGGCCATCCAGGCGGTTTCCGATAGGAGCCATACTCCCAGGGCCAGTATCCGTATGATGAAGCGGTGAGCATTTCTCATAAAAATATTTTATACATTCATCGCAGGGAAAGCAAATCGGGGATTGTCAAAAATCGAAGCGGAGAGACCGAATCTGCTGGTCATGGCCACCAAGGGAAGGTCGAATCTGGCAGATACGGTGCTGGGCTCCTGCGCCCAGAAGATGTTCCGCCGGTGCCCGGTTCCGCTGCCGAGCATCCGCCCGGCGACATAAATTCGCGTCAGCGAATTTATCAGGTGAAGGTTTTCAGATAAACGACCTTTCCCTCTCCGGGCGCGTAAAAATCGGAGAGCACGCTTTCCAGCCGGTATCCGAGCCCTTCGTAAAAGGCACGGGTGCTGGCATACTGGACCCGCTGGGAAGTGTCCACATAAACCCGGGTGCCGCCGAGTTCCTTGATTCTTTCTTCTGCCTCGGCAAGAAGACGGCGCCCGACTCCCTGTCTTTGAAAGTCGGGGTGGACCGCGATCCAGTACAAGTCGAAGCTTCCGACGGTGCAGGAAATCGGGCCGTAGCACAGGTAGCCGGCCAGCCGTCCGTAATGCTCGGCAAAAATGAAATGGTATCCGCTGGCATCCCCCTTGGCCAATCGCTCGGCGGCCAACTCCTCGGCCACGGCGATCTCCTGGGCCGAGAAAAATCCGGTGACGGCGGCAAGCTGCCGGATCCGGGAACAGTCCGCTTCCGTCACCTTGAATCGAAACGACAGGCCGTGAAGCTTCTTTTCCGGCGCCTTGTGCCTGTCGGCCCACTTTTGGGAACCGGCGAGCAGACCCTTGAAGAACCGGTGCGCGTTGACCCCCAGGGTCCGGGTCCGATATCCGCCTTCCTGGACCACCAGGGTGGGAAGTCCCAGAGATCCGATCATCTCGCCGTTTCGTTCAAAATCCTTGGCCGTCAAAGACCAGGTGCCGGTGGGGTCGTTTTTCGCCGTATCCAGCCCCAGGGCCGTCACCAGAAACACCGGATCGAAGACTTCGATCCGATCGATCGCCCGCTTGAGGGCCTGGCGGTAAGTCTTGCCGTCGGCCTTTTCCGGCAGGGGAAGATTCAGGTTGCAGCCCTCTCCTTCCCCTTCTCCTTTTTCCTCTTCAAAGCCGGAAAAATAGGGATAGGCAAAGCGCGGGTGACCGTGGATCGACACGGTGAGCACATCCGAGCGCAGGTAAAAAATGTCCTGCTGGCCGTTTCCGTGGTGGTAGTCGATGTCTAAAACGGCCACCTTTCCGTGGGGGCTCAAATACTGGGCGCTGATCGCGCAGTTGTTGAAGTAGCAAAACCCGCCGAAGGATCTTCGCTCGGCATGGTGGCCCGGCGGACGCACCAGTGCGTATGCGATCCGCCGGCCTTCCAGGATTTCCCGGGCCGCGGTCAGGGCGCAGTCTGCGGCCCGGCGGGCGGCCGGATACGCGTTTCGGTGGATCGGGGTGAAGGTGTCGATGCAGTAATAGCCCGCCAGCACCGAGGGCTCCTTGGGCGGACGCGCCTTGTTTCGAATGGGAAACACGTATGGATAGAGGGACTTTTTCTCCGGAACATCCATGCACGCCCGGCGAAGATACGTGACGAAATCCGCATCGTGCACCGCGTGGATATGCCGGTCGGCAAAGGGCCGGGGGGACACCTCGGCAAACAGCCCGCTTTTTTCCAACTCGCTGCGTACGATTCCGACCCGCGCCGGAGACTCCACGTACCCCCGGTCGTGCACATGATGAATCTGGTGCCGGTCGTTGACCACGAGGCAGATCTGCTCGGGACTGCGGCTGTCCACCGCCGTTTTGACCGCCTCGGGCTTGATATAGCGAAAATCCCGCAGCCGCACCGGATCTTCCCGGAACGAAGAGACGACCCGGTCGATATATTCCGCCGGGCAGTAGCCGGCGTACTTTCGCTCCAGAACCGCCCGGACCACCCTGCGGGCAAACGTCCGGCGCAGCGTCGGGTTCCTGTCCAGTCCGTCGTAGATTAGGTGCGGCATGCAGGTGTCGTCTTTTTTGACCGGCGCCTCGTAGGCGGTGCCGGCGATGGGCCGGGCCCCGTAGCGCTCGTAAAAACGGAGCCGTGCCCGGTTTTCCTTCAGCAGCGACTCTTCCGGGCACTGATCGGCATCGTCGGGCAGGCACTCGAAAAACAGCCCGCGGCTGTCCAGGGCGGCCGCCTGCATCCGGATCCGGTCGTAGAGGGCGCCTCCCAGCCCGCCGCCGGTTTTCCCTGCCGTGGTGGCGATCCAGTCCAGGTAGCAGAATCCGATCTGCGGCTCGTGCAGCAGCATGGCAAACCCCTGCACCTGCCGCCGGGTGCCTTCGGCCACGAAAAGGATCGTCCGGAACCGCTGTTTGAAGGGATCGCGGAGCTTTTCGCCGATGGAATCGATTTCCTCGGCGGACACCCCTGAAAACCGGGTCTTCAGGATCTCCTTGATCTGATCGATGAGCGCCCGGTTGGCGGGCACCACGTCGTCGTAGATTCTTCGAATGCGAAGCAACAGAAAATTCCTTACGCGGCCATAGAGTTTGGCGAATAGATGTTGTCTCTGTGCGGGTGCCGGCAGACGTGGGGGATCAAATTCGAAATTCGAATCCCGAAATCCGAAACAAATTCAAAATTCGAATGTTCAAATGTTCGAAACGGCCGGGGTTTTATTTTCATAGTGCCTGGATGCATTTTCGATCTGAAGGTCAGCGTTGCATGTCCGGTTTCGGTCATTCGAATTTTGGTCATTTGAATTTGCCCTTCGACGTTGCTCAGGGCGGTGAGCCTGCCTGCAGTGAGCTTGTCGAACCTGTCGAACCGTTTCGGATTTCGAATCTCGTGCTTCGGATGTAAACTTTTCTTTCTTCACGGCGGAGACAAGAATATGTGAGATCGCCTCGATGTAAGAGATCCCCGCCTCCTTAAGCGCTGCGGCAAAGCCCGCGTCCGGAGAAAGGCAGGGGTTGGCGTTGATCTCCAGGACCCAGGGGCGTCCCTGGGCGTCGACCCGGAAGTCGACCCTGGCGTAGCCGGAAAGCCCGAAAAGGTCCCAACAGCGCAGGGCCAGGACTTCGAGCCGCCGAAGCAGGGGCCGGTCTTTTTCGGAAAATTGGAACCGCCGCGGCGTGTGCCGGTATTCGTAGGAGTCGGCCTCCCACTTGGCCCGGTAGTCGACGATCCGTGCGCGGTCTTTGCCGTAGCCTTCGAACACGATTTCGGACTGGGGCAGCGGCCGGGGCCTGCCGTCGACCTCGAGCACGGAGAGGTTGAACTCCCGTCCGTCGATGAAGACCTCGGCAAAACAGGCGCCGGCCATGGCCGGGGCCCGCCGGGCAAGGATGTCGAGCAAGGCGGCCGGACCGGCGCCTGAAACCAGGACATCGCCGATCATTCCAAAAGAGGCGTGCTCCCAAAGGGATTTGACGATCCATGTCCGGCAAGCGGCGTCTTCCGGCGGCGAAATGCCGGCAAACAGGGGAGGCTCCGCCGGAACCGGCCCGATCCATGCGGGGGTCGCAATGCCCGAGGCCGAAAGACGCTCCTTGGCCCAGACCTTCTGGGTCGTGGTGGCAAGCGCGGTGGTGCAAGACCCCGTGTAGGCAAAACCGATCCGGTCCAGAAGCGCGGGAAACACCGGCAGCAGCCGGCTGCTGCCGTCGATGGATTCCACCAGGTTGAAGACGGCATCCGCACCGAATCCGACCAGGTCCTGCCTGATCCGCTCAAGATCCAGGGAGCAGGGAAAAATCCGGGCTCGATGGCCGAGGGTCTCCAGCGCCGATGCCACGCTTTGGGCCTGAACCAGAACGTCCTGTTCGTCTGCGGGCCCCTGCGGATCGACGGCTTGATGGACGACGGCGACTTTCATGCGCAGCTCCTGAGGCGCTCTTGTGCCGCGGTCGTGCGTACCGATGCCGAGGCGACGATTTCTCCGATCAGATCCCGGTAGCTCATACCAATGCGGCTGCAGATGATGGGCAGATCCGAATGGATCGGGTTGAGCCCCGCCAGGGGGTTGACCTCCAGAAACTGCGGGCTGCCGGCCTCGTCGCAGCGGATGTCGATCCTGCCGCCGTCCCGGCAGCCGAGCACCCGCCAGGCACGCAGGGCCAGGGACTCGGCGGCCGCCACCGCGGCGTCCTCCTCGGCCCGGATCCGGCGGTACTCCACCAGTTCCTGATACCGTTCCTTGTTTGTGTAGGTGTAGGCCCCCGGCTCGGCGTCGGAAAGGAGGTTGACTTCGATGGTCCCCAGCACCCGTGCATTTTTGCCGGTGCCGATGAGGCCCACCGTAAACTCCCTGCCGGTCAAAAAGGCCTCCACCAATGCCGCCTGCCGAAAGGTGTGCTTCACCGACTCGCAGACGACGCCAAGATCGGCCCGGGTCTTCACGATCGACCTGGCTGTCACTCCCTTGCCGGTTCCTTCGGCCACCGGCTTGACAAAATACGGCGGCGGAAAGTCGACCCCGGCGAGGTCTTCGGCGTCTTCGACTTCGGCAAAGGCCGGGGTCTGGATTCCCGCATCCCGCACCACCCGCTTGGTCATGGCCTTGTGCAGCGTCAGGCTCATGACCAGCGGATCGGAAAAGGTGTAGGCAATGCCGTAGAGGTCGAGCATGGCCGGAACCTGTGCCTCCCTGCCGACGCCGTTGAGCCCTTCGGCGATGTTGAACACCAGGTCCCATCGGCGGCCGGCCGCCAGAAGTCCTGCCAGGTTTCGGGCGTGGCCGATGCGCTCGGTGTCGTGGCCCAGTTCGACCAGGGCCGCTTCGATGGCGGCGATGGTTTCTTCCTTGTCGAACTCCGCCGTCTCTTCCTGGCCGTAGCCGGCGGCCAGGTATTCGGACCGAAGGTCGTAGGTCAATCCGACAAACATGTTCGTTCCTCCAGATAAAATCGCTACCGCGATTTTATCTAATTTTCGCGTTCCGCGAAAAACGATGAAAGGATCAATTTCGGCACCCCTCCCCCGCACCAGGAAAGTGCACAATCATTGAAAGCTGCGAGAGAATAAAAGCGTCCCACTCGGCCGTCTTGCAGTGCCGGAATTTTACTGCCCGCATCTTTCCGGGCGTACATGATTCCCGTCCGGATATCGGAAACAGTTCCCGTGGTGGTTTTTTAAAAGAAGATCTTCTCCGTCGCGGCCGAGGACCGTTTCAGGGGCCACGGGAATCTTGCCGCCGCCCCCCGGCGCGTCCACCACGTAGGTCGGAACCGCGTAGCCGCTGGTAAATCCCCGAAGCCCCCGGATGATATCGAGGCCCGCCTCCACCGGGGTCCTGAAATGGGCCGACCCGGAGATGGGATCGCACTGGTACAAATAGTACGGCCTGACCCGCATCCGCATCAGCCGGTGGACAAGGGACTTCATCACCGCCACTGAATCGTTGATCCCCTTGAGCAGGACCGTCTGGGACCCTAAGGGGATGCCGGCGTCGGCCAGGGCCGTGCAGGCCCGGAACGCCTCCGGGGTGCATTCGTCCGGATGGGTGAAATGAAGGCTCATATAGAGGGGGTGGTACTTGCGGAGCATCCGGACCAGTTTGGGGGTAATCCGCTGGGGCAGAACCGCCGGAACCTTGGTGCCGATCCGGATGACTTCCACGTGGGGAATCTGCCGCAGCCTGGAAAGAATCCATTCCAGTCTGTCGTCTCCCAGGGTGAGCGGATCTCCGCCGGAAAGAAGCACGTCGCGGATCTCCGGCCGGGAGCGGATGTAGTCGATGGCCTTTTCCAGCCGCCCGCGGCTGGGAAAAATGGACCCCCGCCCCACCACCCGGGAGCGGGTGCAGTACCGGCAGTAGGTCGAGCAAAAATCGAGGACCAACAGCAGCACCCGGTCCGGATAGCGATGCACCAGTCCGGGAAGCGGGCTCTGCTCTTCTTCGCCCAGCGGGTCGTCCGCTTCGCCGGGGCCGGTGACGGATTCGAACACCGAGGGCACCACCGTCCGCCGCAAGGGATGGGAAGCATCGCCGGCGGAAAGCAGACTCATGTAATAAGGGGTGATTCCCACCGGCAGCCGCGAGGCTGTATCGGTTAAGGCCGATCGTTCCTCGACGGACAAGGTCAACATTTTTTCAAGCTGTGTCCGGGAGCGGATCCGGTTCTGCACCTGCCAGCGCCAGTCGTTCCAGATCTTGTCCGGAAGGCGGGGGTAGAACCGGTTTCGGAACTGCCGGGTCTGAGCCGTGGTTCGCGCCGTCTTCTCCCGGGAAGAACGAACCACGTGAAGGGAGGGAAATGATTGAGGGATCGGCGCCGGCCGCACGAGTTGGGCCGCGGCCGGCCCGGTGGTAGCGTCCGGAGGGTCGTCCTCGTCGCCGGCCTGCAAAACGGTAAGGTCTATTTTGCCGCAGGTAGCGGCTTTCGGGCGGGTTTCCAGATGCATGTCGTTCTCCTTTTCAGGGTTGTCGGCCGCCGCATCAAACCGGGAAAGAATTCGCCGGTTCGCTGTTTGCGGCCTGTTGCCCCCCACAAAGCAAAACAGGTGCCATCGCATCCGATACGCCCGGAAAAAAATGAATTCGGTGAAAACGGCCGGAAATGCGTGCCGACCCGCGCCGCACAGCCCTTATAAACATCAAAATAATCAATATGTTATAAAATTTTCTGGCAATATCGCCGACCCCAGAAAAGCAGCAGAAATCATGACCGGCGGTCGGCGGCTCAGCAGAACCGATCTGCCGCGCCCGGACGCCCGTAAAAACAGAACCTGCGCTTCCGGTTTTAAGCAAATTGCGACAGTCTGGTTCCGACCCTTGGCATCGATTCCCTGGCAGGAGCCGCGGAGCGTCGTCAGCTTCTGCAAATCCGGCGGCAGCGGTCGGGTCCTGTTTTGCCGTCAGGAGCCTTGCCCCGTCGACAAGGGCCGCGTCAACATATCGGCGAAGGATTCCCGCTGCACCTGGAGATACGCCTGCATTGCCTGAAGCCCGACAAGGGTGCCGGAGGCCAGGGGAAACACGGCCAGACGATGCGGTTCGAGCGTCTCGGGCAGAGCCCCTAAAGGTTTGCCCGGCTGGGTCTTGTTGACCACGACCCGGTCTATCCCGATGCGGATATCGGCCAGCCGCTGCTTGATGCGGACCGCCTCGGAAAACGAAAGCCGGTCGACGTTCATGACCAGGTGGATCCGGCTGTCCTCGCTCAAGAAGCGGTCCCGCAGGCAAGTGTGCCGCCCGATCAGGGATTGCAGCTTTTCCTTGATCCGGTCCCTTTCCATCTCGCATGTTCCGATCCGGATTTTGGAAATGATTTCCTTTTTTTGGCAGATCTGGCGGCGAAGGGTGAGCAGTTGGTTCAGCCAGACCAGGGTGACGTTCGGAAGCGAAAAGAACCGGAGGGTCAGGGCGGTCGGGGCCATGTCGAAAATCACGGCGTCTTTGTCGGAAGCCCGCCCAAGGACGTCTTCAAAGGCGGTCAGCAGGGCGTATTCTTCCAGACCGGGGGAAAATTGAAGCACCTTGAAATGGTCCTGAAGGTTGAAGGCGCTTTCATACAGGTAGGTCTTTCTGATGTTTTCCCGGGTTTCCTTCAGGCATTTGCCGACCCAGTGGGCCGTGTCGATCTCCTTTACCGCCAGGTGTTGGACGACCTGCTTCGGCTTTTCGGAAAAATCGGTCTCGAACAAGTCCCGCTGGTTGTGGGCCGGATCCATGGAGACCAGCAGGGTGTTCTTTCCGGAAGCGGCCAGGAAAAGGGAGGTCAGGGCCGAGGTGGTCGATTTTCCGACCCCCCCCTTTCCGATGAAAAAATGAATTTCCGGCCCTGTGTTCATTTTCCCCCTAGTCGATGTCCAGCACCGAAAACAGCTCCCCCAGCGGATCGTGGGCCGTGGCCACCTTCGAGAGCATGAGGTCGAATTCGTGCTCCATGTCCGGCATCAGGTCCAGGGTGATCTGGATCGGCGGCGACGGAATGCCGACGAACATGCCCAACACCAAGAGCGCAAAGATGTTTTCCAGCTCCGTGACCTCGTGGGAGACGGTGTCCACGGCCTTTTCGCGGGCCACCTCGTCGGCGGTCCGCCAGAGCCGGACAAGTCTATTTTTGAGCGTCCGCATCATCGCCGGTCTTTTGAACCCTGAAAATGCGGCGGTCGAAATCGAGCCGCCGCTTTGTGGGAAAATGATAGTAGGCCGCATAAAGCGCGGCCAGCAGGATGCCTGCCTGGTAGATCCGGGGCATCTCCATCAGGCAGGCGCCGATCGCCACATAGGGCGCTATCAGGGACACGAGGAGCACCTGCTGTTGAAACCGGAAAAATGCCGGCGGCGGTGTGCTTTTTCGATGGCGCATCCGGTGGGCGAAAACAGCCCTCATCATCACCGGTGCGGCTGCGGCAAAAAAAACGGCCAGCACGAAAAGCCACGGCGCAAGGATCCGAACCGTTTCGGGTTCGACCGGGCCTGCCAGATTCAGGGCGCGGGCCGCCGTTGCGGCGAACATGGCCGAAGCCGCCGGCGCCAGCAGGAAAAAATATCGTTTGCGAAGTCGGGCAAGCATAACCGTCCATTACCCGTTCCAAAAATCCGGCGGCCGGCCGAACGGCCGGCCGCCGGAGCAGCGGTGTTGCCATCGGTTCCGATTGCCCGGCTACGTCGTCACCACGACCTCCTGGTCCATATGAGCGGACCCCTCGGTCTGGAAGAACTTGATCACCCCCTCGATGAGGATCCAGGCGGCGACGATGATGATGACGATATTGATGGTCTGCAGCAGGAGGTTATGCGCGTGGCCGAAATGGACCTGGTTCATGACGGCGGCCCAGAGGGTCATCACCGCCATGAACACGGCGGGAATGCCGGCAACCATCCACTTCGCCCCTCCCCGGCCCTTGAGATAGACCGTGATGATGATCAGGGCCAGCGCCGCCAGGGTCTGGTTGACCGCCCCGAAAAGCGGCCAGAGCTTCAGGGCGCCCGTGCCGCTGGCGCCGGTGGCAAAGGCCAGGACCGCGGCGCTGCCTACGGCGATCGCCGTTGCCGTGTATTTTTCCGTCAGAAAATCGAGCTTCAGGTTGGTGAACAGCTCGCTTAGCACATAGCGCTGGATCCGTGTGGCCGTGTCCAGGGTGGTGCCGGCAAAGGAGGCCACGAAGACGGCCATGATCGCCAGGGTGAACTGTTTGGGGATGCCCAGGGTCATGATCATGTTGGCCGAGCCGTCCACGAAGGCGGAAACCTTCGATCCCAGACCGGCGGCGGCCGCCCAGGAAGAATAATGGGTGGTCCATGCGGCAACCCCGGTCAGGGTCTCGCCCGCCTTGGTCGTGTAGCCCATGCCGATCCCCGCCGCCACGGCGATGATCACCAGGGTGGCCAGCGCGCCCTCCATGAGCATCGAACCATATCCGACGAACAGGGAATCATCCTCGTTGCGGACCTGCTTGGCCGAGGTGCCGGACGAAACCAGGGAGTGAAAGCCGGAGATGGCCCCGCAGGCGATGGTGATAAACAAAAAGGGCCACATGCTCGGCGCCTTTTCAGGGCTTGCCTGCACGGCGGGGGCCACGATTTCCAGACGGCCGGTAAACCCGGCAACGAGGGCGCCCAAGACAAGCAGGGCCATGGCGATGACCAGCTGATGGGAGTTGATAAAGTCCCGGGGCTGCAACAGGGTCGTCACCGGCAGCACCGAGGCGATAAACGCGTAGGCGAGCAGGATGATCGTCCACACACCGGTCGGCGGGATCCCGGCGACCGCCGGCATCTTGATCGGGATGTACGGCCCTAGAAACACGAACAGGTACATGAGCAAGATGGCGTAAATCGACAGCCCGAGCACCCCCTTGCCCTTCCGGTAGACCAGGTAGCCCAGGCCGATGGCGATGGGCACCTCGACCCAGACCGCGGCCACGGACTGCGGATACATCGCGAAGATCACCGCGATCACCAGGCCGAAGATCGCGATCACGATCCACAACTCCAGAAAAACGATGAGAAAAAAGAGGAAACGGGTCCGGCTGTTGACGTACTTGGATGTGTAGTCGGAGATCGATTTGCCCTGGTTGCGCATGGAGATGATCAGGGCGCCGAAGTCGTGCACCGCGCCCATCACCACGCTGCCGACGAACACCCACAAAAGCGCCGGCAGCCACCCCCAGATAATGGCGATGGCCGGTCCGACGATCGGGCCGGTGCCGGCGATCGAGGTAAAATGGTGCCCGAAAATCACCTCTTTTTTGGTCGGCACATAATCGACCCCGTCTTCCATCTCCACCGACGGCGGGACGGCCGTCTTGGACAGGGCGAAGATTTTACTTCCGATATACCGGCCGTAGAGTCGATACATCACGAGATAGCCGACAAACGCCGCGATCATGATCAGCAACACTTCCATACTCTGCCCCTTTCTTGATTTGGTGTTAACTGCTGTTCCATTAGCACAGCGATCTCTCCAAAATCTCTATGAAATCGACCAAATGAGTTCCGTTTTTCAAAGATCGGCCGCGATCTTCCGATCCGGCACGGTGATCTTCGTCGCCTGGGTCGGAGTATAAAACTTTCCCCTTTTTGTCAAACGAGACACTGCTCATATACCCGGAATTCGTTTGTCCGGCAACATTTCCGAGGCATCTGTCGGGGTTGTCGTATTTCCGTTCCATAGTTTCTTTTGTCTTCACGGAAAGGAGCGGCCTGATGGCGATAGGGCACGGCACCGGGGACCGGGGCGATCTGCAGCATGACGGCGGCCCTTCAACCCCGGCGCCAAGCCGCGACGGCTTGGCTGCCGAGGCCGCCGGAGGGACCCGGACAATCGATCATGCCGCCGCCGTCTGCACCCCCGGCTCTTTTGCGGCGCACCGCGGAGATTTCAAATGATCCAGCGGGCGGCGCAGCATGCGGCTGTATAGATCGATATATTGGAAGGCGGTCTTGTAAGGATCGTCCCGGTCCATGCTTTGCGTCATGATCCTTTGGACCTGCCGGTCCCTTGCCGCAGGTCCGAGGCCGAAAAAGGCCATGGCCTGGTCGACGGCCCACGTGAGACCGTCGGCGTCGAAGAACCGGAACAGAAAGCCGTTTCCCGTTCCTTCCGTCGGCGTCAGGTGGGTGACTGCATCGTGGGTGCCGCCGGCGTCGTAGCCGACCGGAAGGGCCCCGTAGCGCTGGCCGATCCGGCACAAAAGGCCGCAAGGTTCGACCAGAACCGGCGCCAGGACAAAGTCTGCGGCGCCGTATGCCAGCCGGTAAAGCGCCGTGTCGAAGCCGTAGACGGCAACGCGGCGTTGCGCGCCGCAGCCGGCAGCGATCTGCCGCATCAAGGCCTGCCCGTCTCCATCGGCGATGAAAACGACCTGAAGCCCCTGGCTTTCGTATTTCTCCAGGATCGAGGGAAGCACCCCTGCCGTCAGTGAAACCCCGGGTCGGCCGCTGTCCAGCCGTGTGGGCCAGAAAAACACAGGCGCCTTCGAATCGATGGTCAATCCGAGGATCTCCTGAAGGTGAAGCTTGTTGAAGACCTTGGCGATAAAGTGGTCTTCACTGCGGTATCGGCGGTAAAGGGCACCGTCTTGGGAGGGGTCGAAAGAGGGATCCGGGGCGTGAAAGACGCCTGCCAGACAGCCGGCGCCGGCCTTGTTTGCCAGCTCGACGCCAACGGCAGGATCGGCAAACGGGGTTTTGCCTTCGATGATCTCCGCCAGAAACGAGGGGCTGGTCGCATTGACGAAGTGGGCCGCAAAAACGGCACTGAGCAGCATGTCGACCGGATTCGAATTCCGGGTCTCCTCGTAGCCGGCGGGCATCCTCGAATAATAGCAGTGCTGCCAGAACGAGGCGGCATCAATGCCCCGCTCTTCGATGGTCGAAAGCGTCGCTTTGGCCGTGTTCAGATTGCTCAACGTATACAGGCAGGGAATCCCCAGCTCGCGTGTCATCGCCGGAATCAGCCCGGTCATCCAGTCGTGGCAGTGAACCAGGTCCGGCTTGACTTCGGGGATGATCTGGTTGATGACCTCCCGCTGGAAGGCCAGAGCGATCTTGACGGCCTCCCATCCCTGGTGGGCAGTCAGCTTCGTGGGATAGAAAAATGCCCGGTCCTGGGCCAGATGAATTCGATCCTCGGCCAGCGGACCGATCCTGGGGATCAGGTCCCGGCCCGCTCCCTGGGCCGACCGGCTCCGGAAAATGTTCCGGTAGTGGGGAATGGCCACATGAAGGTCGGCGCCCAGTTCATGCAGTGCACCGATCAGACCCGACGAAAGATCGGCAAGGGTTCCGGTCCGGACCGAGACCATCCGAGAGGCGCTGCCCATCTGCTCCGGTAAAAAGGATACCTCCGGTGTGACCACCAGGATTCTGGGTTCTGCGGGGCATTGATCGCCGACGATTTCAGAACGGGATCCCGACATCGGTCCTCTCTTGTGAAAGATGCCCGTTCAGCGCTTCTCGATCGCGGTTTCCGCCGCCTATACAGTCGTCCCGAACCGACGGGCGCATGTTCGGGGCGATTTTCTTCAGAGATAGTGCACCCCCATGCTGCAGCGGTTTCCTCGGACGTCTTCGAAATACCGCACCCACTTGACCTCGGCCAGCAATATCGTGCGAAGCGCTTCGGCCACGCCGGGTGCCAGCCGGTGAAACGGGCACTTGATCATTCGAATCAGCAAAATGGTCCCTTTGCTGAAACCCTTGTTCGACTCGATTTGTAATCCGCCATTGGCGCAGTTCCGGACGACGCCTTGGAAAATGCGGTGTGTATCTCCGGCGGTAAAGCAGCTGAAGGCAACTGATGCCGTGATCCGGCTGCGGTGCGCCTCTCTTTTTTCAAAACCCGAAGGCATGTGGGGGTTGGGGTGGGCCGCGGCAAGTGCCATGATCTTCTCCCTTCGGGTTTCGAGGGGGGCTTGACACAGCCCCCCGAAGCTGCCGTTTACCGTTTATGGCTTTCCAGCTCGGAATAAGCCTCACCTGCCGGTCGCTCTTCGGTTCCCTTTCGTCTCCAGTTGATGCAGAACTCCTTCCATGGGCAGACTTGGTGCCCGCACCGGCTGTTGTACAACCCGAAGCACCCGTTTTTGCCCTCCCTGCGCTGGATGCTGCGGACGAGTCGAAGCAGGTTGCAGGGATCGGCCGCCGGGGTCTTGGGCATCGGTTTTCTCGATCCAGTAAAAGACATCGAGTTCGGTTTGTAAGGGTATGCATTCAGTCGCCGGTATTCCGGCGATGGACGTTCGCCTCGAAAACGCCTTTTTCCTCTTGGAAAATACCTTCTCACGAAAGCAGGAGGCGAGTCCATGGGACGGAAGCCTCATTTTGCTGGGGAAATCTCCCGGCGGCGGTATCGTCTCCCGGGTCGGACCTATACGGCGGGGAAAACAAACTGGAAATTTCGTGGCGACCGTTCGGTATCTGGCAGGGGCAATCGGCAGGTGCGAGTGTTTCCCGTGCATGGGGTAACGCCTGGGGAAAACTGCCGAAACGTGCCAAAGACACGCTCATGTGAAACTTCACCTTGCAGGTCCGTCATGCCGGACTTGATCCGGCATCCAGGGCTTTCTGCTTCCCGGCTTTCCGCTTGGCTACGGCCGGGATGAAGAACTTATAAGTTTCACGTTTGATCAAACTGAACGCTGCGCGGTCAGCGGCAAAGCTGAGCCGGCGCTATTTCCACAAATCCATGTCGACGATGCCCAGCTTGACGGCAAACCTGACCAGGTCGATGGAGCTGTGGATGTCGAGCTTGCTGTAGATGTTGGATCGGTGGTTTTCGACGGTCTTCTGGCTGATGGAAAGTTTTTCGGCGATTTCCCGAACGGTTCTGCCCTGGGCCAGAAGGGACATGACCTCCTGCTCCCGGGCGGTAAGGCTTTCATACCGGCCGTCGGTCAACTGGATATTGCGGGTCTGACGTTGGAGAATGTTTTTGACCACCTGGGCCGACACGGCGCTGTCCATGTAGTATTCGTCCTCGGCCAGCGCGGCCAGAGCCGCCAGGATGCTTCCCTCGGCCGAGTCCTTGACCACGTATCCTCTTGCACCGGCCTGAAAGGCGTCTGCAATGATGTCGGTCTTTTCATGAACGCTGACCACCAGCGCCCGGCACGACGGAAGCCGATGGACGAGCTCCCGGATCAGTTCGATGCCGCTTCTGTCCGGCAGGGAAAGATCGACCACGGCGATGTCGGGGCGCACGGTCAATGCCAGTTTCAGCCCCTCTCCGGCGCTGCCGGCTTCCCCCAGGACATCATAGGTTTTTCCCTCCGCCACCAGGGCTTTCAATCCCTTTCGAAACACCGGGTGATCGTCGATGAATATGACCGTCTTTTTCGGTTTCACGGCGCTACTCCTCCACTGGCATGCGGATCGCAAGCCGGGTTCCCTTTCCCTTTTCCGACCGCAGCGACATGTCGCCGCCCATCAACTGGGCTCTTTGCTGGATGCTGAAAAGCCCCATGCGCCTTTCGGTTGCAGAAATTTTCATGCCCTCTTTGACGTCGAAGCCGATGCCGTCGTCTTCGACGCGGGCAATGATGTATGGATGGGCCCGCACCAGGCGCACGGTAATCAGGGAGGCCTGGGCGTGCTTGCGCACGTTGTTCATCGCCTCCTGAACCGACCGGTAGATCGAGATGCCGACCAGCAGGGGCAGGGGGCAATCCTGCATGCCGGCCGCCTTGAAGTCGACGTTGATTCCGGTCTTTTCCGCAAAGTCATGGCAGAAGTTGGAAATCGCTGCGGCAATCCCCAGTTCGGCCAGCCCCGGTGGACTCATTTCGTAGGAAAGATCCCTGGCCGCCGAAAGGCTTTTTTGAATCAGCTCGGAGACCTCCCTGAGCAGCCGGGCATCTTCAGGGTGGCTCTCGGCTTTTTTCCCGGCCATGCTGTCGCAGGCCATCTTGGCCGCCGAAAGATTCTGGGCGACGCGGTCATGCAATTCGCTGGAGATCATCCGGCGCTCGGCTTCCTGGGCATGGAGCAGCCGCCGGCTCAGCCTGCGGATCCGTTCCCGGTGCTTTCGACTTTCTGTGGTTTCCGAAAAAATGATCAACGAGGCGGTTCTGCCTTCCCAGTCGATGAGGGCGCCGTCGTTGAGAAACCACCGGGTGTTTCCCTGGTTGTCGACAACCCTCATTTCATACGGTTCCGGCGTCTCTTGGTGCGCCATCCGCTTTCGGTGGTGTTCGGCGACCATCTCCCGGTCGCGGGGGTGCACGAATTCGGTAAAAGGACGGTTTATCAGCTCTGCGGCCTCGTATCCGATGAGCCGTTCGGCCGCGGCATTGGCAAACTTGAGAACCCCGTCCTGGGCGACCACGATCGCCTGGTTGGCGTTTTCCACCAAAAGCCGATAATTTGTTTCCGGTTTTTCCGCCACGTCCATCCTCTTTCCTTAATTGGAAAAAGAATATCCCAGCCCGAACAAGTATCGAAGGTCTTCTTCCTCCTTGCCGGGCGCCGGCCGGTTTTTATAGTCGTAATCCACCTGGATGTTGCAGTAGAAGTTGCCGATCAGGGGCAGCCGCAGCCCCTGCTCGGATCGGAAGTAGAAGTCTTGGGCATCCTCGAGGCTGACGTAACCCTCGTGAAGATGAAAAAAATTGACACGATCCGGGACGATCTGCCAGGTAATGCCGACCGACCACCTGCCCGATGCGTAGCCCCGGTTTTCCGCGTCATCGTAGTCCTCCTTCACGTACGAAGCGCCCGCTTCAGCGTACAGGCCGAGCCGGCTCGTATCGAAAAACTGGTAGCCGAGCCCGGCGCCGAGGGTGGAGCGAAGATCAAGATCCTGGAGACGGTCCTGCTCCAGGAGGGTCTGGGCATAGGCAAACAGCTTTTCCTTCAGAAAATAGTCGTATTTTGCGGACCCCGAGGCGTTGCTGGCCGTGAGGGTGTCTTCGCTTTCTGCGTAGTTTCCTTTGGCGCTGACGGTGACCCGCTGTTTTTCGGACCGCACCTCCAGCCGCCCGGCGCCGTAGAGTGCGCGGGATTCGGTGTTTCCCGTCGAAGCGCTTCCCCCGGCCGTGAGATTTCCCTTGTACCGCACCTTGGGAGGTGGGTTGACCGCAGCCAGATCCGAAAGCGCCAGGCGGCGGTAGCCGTCGGCGTCGTCCTGGCCGATTTCGATCACCCCCTCACCGATGCAGCGGGCCTTTCCCCGCACGACGGTGCTGTCTGAAAGTCCGAACTCGTGCTCCCGGTCCGTGGAAAAACACGACACCTGAGCCCATTCGACCTGGATGTCTCCGGCATAGTCGGTTGCCAGGGTCAGCTTTCCCTCCTCGAGTTTCACCAGGCGTCCGGTCATCCGGTCGCCGTTTTTGAGCACGATTTCCCCGCCGTGCACCGGCGCGGAAAAGAAAAAAAGGCAAGCCGCAATGCATCCGACAAGCAACGTACAAAAGCGATTCATGTTTCCTCCGGAGTCTCTGGTTGATAAACGGCAGCGGTTTCCGGAATTACAAGAAGTCTGAAGGGGAAACATTTCAAGGGGGCGAAGCCTGCCATCCGGAAATCTGGTAGACCGGAGGCGCAGCGACCTCTATTTTCTCTTTTTTTACCGCTTGCCGGCCTCCCGGCATCTTACAGCCATCGTTTCCGCTTGAAGTAGACCAGCAGGGCCAGGGCGACCGCCAGCATGACGCCCCACACGGCGAAATACCCCCATCTCCAGTGAAGTTCCGGCATAAAATCGAAATTCATCCCGTAGATGCCGGCAATGAAGGTCAGGGGAATGAAGATCGTGGCGATAATGGTGAGCATCTTCATGACCTCGTTCATCCGGTTGCTGATCGTGGAAAGGTAGAGGTCGAGCATACTCGAGAGCATGTCCCGGAAGGACTCGATGGTGTCGATCACCTGGACCGCATGATCGTAGACGTCGGTGAAATAAATGCCGGTCGATTCATGAATCAGCGGCGAGTCGGACTTGGTCAGTCCGCTGAGCAGCTCCCGCACCGGCCAGACCTGCTTCCGGGAAAAGATCATCTCCCGCTTCAGCTCGTGGATGGTCTCCAGCACCTCCGGTTCGGGATCTTCCATCAACTGTTCTTCGATTTCTTCGATTTTCGCGCCCACGGTCTCCAGGACCGCATAGTAGTGGTCCACCACGGCGTCGATCAGGGCATAGGCAAGGTACCCGCTGCCGGCCTTTCTGATCCGGCCCTTTCCCTTGCGGATTCGCTCCCGGACCGGGCCAAACACGTCCCCGGCCGTCTCCTGAAAAGAAAAAACGAAGTTTTCGCCCACCACCAGGCTGATCTGCTCGGACCGGACGGTTTCGGCCCCGGCGTCGTAGGAGAGCATCTTGAAGACGAGATACAGATAGTCTTCGAAGTCTTCGAGCTTCGGCCGCTGGCCGGTATTGACGATGTCTTCCAGGGTCAGGGGATGGATGCCGAACCGGACCCCGATCTTTTCCATCA
The DNA here is from genome assembly GCA_965602445.1 of uncultured Desulfobacterales bacterium. Classification (GTDB taxonomy): domain Bacteria; phylum Desulfobacterota; class Desulfobacteria; order Desulfobacterales; family CAFBRK01; genus JAIPEL01. Next base: position 20,370 of record CBFCZJ010000008.1, read on the forward strand.
GTTCGATGTCATGGATGCCGTCTGCATTGATCCAGGTGACCGTCGGCTGGTCCTTGAGAAAAGCGGCGTCCTCGATGCCGGAAATCTCCCGCTCGGTGAGGCTGCCTTCGTCGTAGTCGATCAGATACAGGCGAACCGGTTCCGTGCGCTCGTCTCCGACGTGCACGAGGGTCCCCGGAGGCGTCCCGGCCTTTTTGGAAGATTTTTTGATGAAACGCATCGTGGCTCCCCTTTTCTAAAAGGCGTCTGAAAGGCGGGGACGCTGGTGCCTTTGGCACTGCTGGGAGGCTGGGACGCTGGAAGGCTTGAAGGCGTGGACAAAAATCCAAAGAGTTTTTTTTCGTTTGTCTTTAAGGCTTCCTGGCGTTCCAGCCTCCTTGACGAATAGCGGCGAGCAGGCGCCGTGCGTTCCCGCCTTCCAGCGTCCCAGCCTCCCAGTTTTCTCGCCTCCCAGCATTCCAGCTTCCCGGCGGGGACGCTGGTGCCTAAGAGAAAATCTTTTTCAGAATCACCCTCGTAATCAGGTAGGCCGGCTTGATCCCCTCTTCGCCCATACCGCCCGATGCCAGGGTCTGACCGCTGACCAGGGGATTGTCAGAGGCATAGTAAGCATAGCGCAGCTTCACGTCTTTGGGAATGTGGCCCCGGATCATGGCGGCGCTGACCGCCCGCTGGTAGTGCCCCCCCTCCATCTCCAGGCCCACGGCCCGCCAGGTGGTGGCCTGGAAGCGCTCCAGCACGTCCCGGTTCTGAAGGGATGTGCCCAGCACCGTGACCATGGGGCCGGTGTAGACGTCGACCTCGTCGCCGAAGTCTTCCCGGCGCAGGTCGTTTTCCACCATGTAGTTGTCGGTGGTCCCCTCCACCACGTGGGCGGTGGCCAGGATGATGTCGCCCTTTTTGCCGGGAAGGATCCCGGCCTTTCCCATGATCGATATCGATCCGATGTTCAGGGGCTGCAAATCGGTCCCGGTGCACAGCTGATCGAGCAGTTCGTCCATCACCTCAAAGGCCTGGGTGCCGAAGGCATAGTCCATGACCAGAAGCACCGGCTGGTTTTCCCGGATCTTTTCCGTTTCGAGCCCGGCGGCCGGATGGCATGCAAGGCCCGCCACCCCGGCCGTGTCGATGATTTGACAGTCGATCTTGGCGCCGGAAACATCGGGCACCTCCATCAGGCCGTGGTCGGCGGCAAAAGACCGCACGGCCTGCTCCTTGCTGCGAATCCCCCGGACGAACCGGTAGAGGTCTTTGTCGGCTTCTGCTCGGGACTCGCCTTGAAGGGCGGCCCAGCCGTAAAGGATGTTGACCACGCTGTGCATGTTGGCGCTGATGATGTGCAAAGAGCGCTGCAGCAGCCCGTTTTCGGCGAGCCGGTCCTTGATCTGCCGGGCCCAGTTTTCCGCATACCGGTGATGGCCGATCATCTCCTGCAGCGGCGGGGTAAAATAGACCATCATCGCTTCGTCTTTGTCTTCGGTTTCCAAGGCCATCCGCCGGCCCAGGCCATGGACGATCTGAAACAGCCCGCTGTTGCTGTTGAAGGACTTCCGGCTCTTTTCCAGGGAAGCATAGGCGGCCCGGGTCTCATGATAGGTGCGCCCCAAAAGAATGCTCAGATCCCAGAGGGCCTGGTCGAGAACAGCGCCCTCCGGCGCCGCCCCGTTTTTCAGATAGCTTTCCAGCTCCTTCCACTCGACGGTGGTCTCTCCCCGGTCGTCGGTCATCCGCTGATATATTTTTTTGGCCTCGATATTGAGGAAGGTGATGTGGGTGAGGATGTCGTAGATCTCAGAAAGGCCTCGGGCGATGACGAAACAGAGTTCTCGGCGGCTGACCCGGTAGGAGATGCGCCTTCTTTTCAGCGGTTGGATCGGCTCAAACGGGGTGTCGTGAAAATCCTCCTGTGCGGTCAGCACGACCCGGTTGCAGCTTTCGATCCCCCGGGGAAGCCTGTCCAGCACATATTCGAGGCCCTTGATCTCGATTCTGCGCGGATCGTTCATGGAGCCGTAGATCTCCGGGCTCAGCGTGCGCAAGGCCTCTTCCAGGGTCTGGCCGGACTTGCCGTTGGGCCGGTAAAATCCCCGCAGCGCCAGGGCGCCTGCCATGGTCTTGAACGCACGGATCGCACTTCTTCCCTTCTGCGCCTTGGTCAGTTCTTCCATCGGCAGGTCCTTCCATGCAGCAAAAGCGAAAAGCCGAAACCCCTGGCCTGACCGATGGCGGCGGCAAGCGGCTTTTTACGGCCGTTTTCCCCACCCGGTCGTGGTCCGTCCAGGCCCGAAAAGGCGGCGTCCCGCAGCCATCCGGCCAAACGGACAAAAAGATACCATAACTGCTTTGAAAATCAAAACCGAACCTTCGCGTCGCGTCCTTTCCATCTGGAAGTCCCCCATAATCCGGAAAAGAGGCAAACGGCCCCAACGGATCATTTTTTTGTCGATTGTTTGGTATTTTTTGATGTACTGTCGGATCATTTCGCCGTCGCGGCCGTTTGTTGAAGGCGTCCCACGTCCGCGAAACCAAATCCATCGCCCATCGTCAGGAAAACCGGTATGAAGTCCCTGCTGATCGCCGTCGATGATCCCGGCGTCGTCCGAAGCATCCAGTCCATGCTCAGAACCGAGTACCGGGTGGAAAGCGCCCCGGACAAGGCGGCGGCCCTGGAGATTCTCGGGCGCAAGCGCTACGACTTGATGTTCGTCGACCTGGACCTGCTGACGGAAAACGAAGACCCGGCCAATGGGGTCAAGACGGCCCTCGGCCCCTTTTGGAAGTTGTATCCGTCCATTTCGGTGGTGGTCATGACCCCGCCGGATCGAATCCGTGACGCCGTGGCCGCCGTAAAGGCCGGTGCCAGCGATTTTCTCACCTACCCGGTCTCGCCGGAGGAGGTTCGCCATGTCACCGAGACCATCTACGAGTCGATTCTGCTGCGCTCGGAGCTCGACTATTTAAGAGACCGCTTCTGGAAGAGCGAATCTCTGGCGCTCGTCCAGACCCGCAGTCCCCGCATGAAGTCGGTCTTCGACAAGGTCCGCTCGGTGGCGCCCACCAAAAGCACGGTGCTCCTGATCGGGGAAACCGGCACCGGCAAAGGGGTTTTGGCCCGGCTCATCCACCGGCACAGCAACCGGAGCGAAGCCCAGTTCATTTCCGTCCACTGCGGCGCCATCGCCGAGACCCTGATCGAAAGCGAACTGTTCGGGCACGAAAAAGGCGCATTTACCGGCGCGGTGCGAAGAAAGCTCGGAAAGTTCGAAATCGCCAAGGGCGGAACGATTTTCCTAGACGAGATCGGCACCATCACCCCATCGGCCCAGATCAAGCTGCTGCAGATCCTCCAGGAAGAAACCTTCCAGCGGGTCGGCGGCGAGGAGGACATCACCGCCAACGTCCGGGTCATTTCCGCCACCAACATCGACCTGAAAAAAATGTGCGAAGAAGGGCTCTTCCGCAGGGATCTGTATTACCGCCTGGACGTCTTTCCCATCGAGATCCCTCCGCTGCGGGAACGAAGCGAGGACATCCCCCACTTTGCCGAACTCTTTTTGAAAAAACTCAACCAGTTCAATCCCAAGCAGATCCACGGCCTGCACCAGGAGGTCATGAACGCCTTTGCGCGCTATCCATGGCCCGGCAACATCCGGGAAATGGAAAACCTCATGGAGCGGGCCTACATCCTGGAGACTTCCTCGATCCTGACCCCGGAAAGCTTTCCCTCCGAACTGTTCGAAAACACCACGGCACTGCCCCAGGTTTCCGTCGACACCACGGCAAGCCTGGCCGAGGTCCGCCGGTGCGGTATCGCAGACATCGAGCGAAACTATCTCAAGGAGGTGCTGGCACGGCACCGGGGGAAAATCAACGAATCGGCGAAGGCTGCCGGCATCAGCACCCGTCAGCTGCACAAATTGATGCAAAAATATGAATTGCACAAAGAAACGTTCAAATAAAACAGCTCCGCCGTTTTATTCGTGAAGGGCCTGCCGCTGAGGTGTAATCAGAGATCACCCCTATCCCACCGACTTTCCCGGCAGCGATCGATTCACAACCGTTCACAGAACAAGTAATTCCGATTCTTTATGAATTCGGAACTGCTTTTTCCTTTTTTGCCTTGTCTGTCGTCCCGGCAGCATCGGAAATTCCCTGCCCATGCTGCTGGCACATTTATTGCTCACCTATCCGGCTGAGTCGGCCTGCTGCTGGTCGGTCGCTCGTAAAAGGACGTGGGCGGTTCAGGAGGGGCAATGATCAAAACAAAAGGAATCATCGTACCGGTGGACTGGAACGAGGACGGGGTGGCCGTCTGCTTTGCCGTTTCCACCTTCGACGAAGACGAATATGTGCTCGAAAGCCGTCTGAACAAGGAAGAGATGGCGGCGCTGATCCGGGAAGAGGTGGAGGTCACCGGCGAACTGCGGATGAAAAACGGGAAAAAAACGATCTTGGTCTCTGCCATCGACGCAAAGGGCAGGGCGGTGGCCTGACCGCGTCTTACCGGCGCCTTGCCGCGACACGGTTTCCTGCACCGCCGATCTACAGAATATCGCGCATTCTTTTCAGGTCTTCCTTTTTGCCCAGCACCACGATCACGTCCCCGGATTCCAGCGTTTCAGTGGGCACGGGGTTGAAAATCATCTCCCCGGTGAGCTTCTTGATGGCCACGATGATCACGCCGTAGTCCTGGCGAAGATGGCTTTCGATCAAATTCTTGCCGATGAGGCCGGATCGGGCCCCCACCCGCGCCTCTTCCATCATCAGGCCCAGGGCGCTTTCCATGGTCGCGATGTCGATAAAATCGACCACCGTCGGCCGTTTGAGCACCTGCGCCATGCGCCGGCCGCCGATCATGTAAGGAGAAACCACCCGCGTGGCCCCTGCCCGCTTCAGCTTCGCCTCGTTTTTGACGTCCGAAGACCGGGCCAGCACGAAAATATCCGGGCGCAGTCCCCTTGCGGTGAGGGTGATATACACGTTGTTGGCGTCGCTGCTGACCGCGGTGACGATGCCGCGGGCCGATTCGATGCCGGCGGCCTCCAGGGTCTCTTCGAGGGTGGCATCCCTCTGGAGAAACAGGAACCCCTCTTCGGCGATCTTTTCGGCGGCAGCGGGGTCTTCATCGATCACGACAAAAGCAATGGCGTCGGCATGAAGCTCCCGGCAGATGATCCTTCCGATTCGCCCGTAGCCGCAGATGATGAAATGATCTTTCAATTCTGAAATCTGTTTTTCCAACCGTCGCCTCCCGAAGAACTTGCTCAGCTCCCCTTCGATGAAAATCCGGGCCACCATGCCGATGGTATAGGTGCCGGTGCTGATTCCCGTCACGATGACCACCACGGTGATCAACCTTCCCACCTCGGTCAGCGGCTTGATCTCCCCGAACCCCACCGTGGAGATGGTGATCAGGGTCATGTAAAACGCCTCGAAGACGGTCATTTCTTCGAAAAAGAAATAGCCGAAGGTGCCGAAGGCCAAAATGGCCATCATCAGCAGCAGCGATATCCGCAGCTTTCGATAGTCCATCAGACAGGAAATCTCAGACAGATCAGGTAAATTGGCATCGGTGTTGAGTAAACCGAAGGCGGGTTTTTGTCAAACAAGGAGAAGGCCGACTTTCTAGCGATGGGATTCAAGGAAAAGGGCAACGTCTCCGGCCTGTGGTTCGGATCGACAGCCGGGAAAGTCTTTCGCCTGAGCACCGGGCGGTGCCCACGGTGCGACTCGACGCGCGGGCCGAGTCTCAGCCGCCGATGCCGTATGTTTTTTCCTCGGCCTCCATGCGCGTCTTGCATTCGATGCAGTGTGTTGCCACCGGCCGGGCCTGCAGCCGGCCGATCCCGATCTCTTCTCCGCAGGTTTCGCAGACACCGTAGCTTCCGTCCTCGATCTGCTTCAACGCCTCGTTGATCTTTCGAATCAACCGGCTTTCCCGGGAGCGAATCCGGATCAGATAATCTCTTCCCTCTTCAAAGGAAGCCCGGTCCGAAGGGTCCGAAGATTTCTCCTCCATGTCCGAAAGACGGGATACCGCTCCTCCGGCCTGCCCCAAAAGCTCTTTTCGCCAGGTCTCGAGAACCTCCTGGAAACGGTTCAAGTCGCTCTGCTCCATGCCAGGTTTCCTTCCGCCTGAAATCGATTTTACTCCGGCTCCGGAAATTCGCCGAATTCATCTGTGCCAGAGGCGCTGATCCGATGATGACAGACAGGGCAGTAAAAATAGTTCGGATGCGGGTCTTTCCCGCACAGCCGGCAGGTGCGGTTGGAGAAACCGCCTTTTTTGCGCCTGGAACGGCGGGCCGACCCCCTGACTTTGGACAGATCCTCCAAAGCGCAGGCAGAATCGGAGTTGAACTCCACGTCTGCTTTCATCGCTGCCTTTTCCATCTGCATTCGACCGATACCGGCGCCGCGCCATTGCCAAGCGGAAGGCTTTGCCTTCGCATCAGAATCGATCAGATCCCGGATCTGCCGCAGCCGTCGGGAACAGCTCCCGGGTGTGGGTCCTTCCGGCGTTGAGAGGAATCGACATCTTAGCAACAGACGTGCCATCTTTACAAACCATTCCTCGGGGCGGACCGCCCGGCGGCGGAACTTGGCAATTTCGACTTCGAAAACCCCCCGCTCCCATTCTGACCGACCATATCGGAATCCTTTGTTCCCCCCACCGGCACAAAACAGGAACTTCAAGTTCTTTTTTCAGTTTCGTTTCAGAGGGTACGGCCGGCTTCGGGGGGATTTGCCAAACGCCCCTCGTCCCTCCAAAAGGCCGCTCAGCCAGGAGGGATGAAGACGGCGGGACATCTGAAGGCCTGCGCAGACCGCGGGGCAAAGGCCGACCGGGAAACCCTGTGCCCGTGGACACCATCGGAAAACAGGGGGCGTAAAGGACCGATCCAAACTGGGAGGCCCCCGCAAGGCGGTTTTTGCGCAATACGATGGCACATCATTTGCTTAACCACGGACACCGTAAAGGTCCTTTTGTCCCGCTCCGGTATGACGCGCTTCGTTTTCTGCCGGGGTGGTACTCCCTCGGCGGCCGCGTTTGTTTTTTGAACAACAACCGCCACAACGGTCGGCACACCGGTCAAACAAACGCCGGCAAAAAAGAGGAGTCGTTCAATGAGCTGGAAATTCTGGAAAAAAGAAGCGCAGGAAACGCCGAAAAAAGGGAAGCTTCCCGGCCCCAAAGAGCTCCCCGATGCAGTGGGCAGAAAACTCGTTGTGGAAATGGACCTGGATCCGGACTGGGCCTGGAGCCTCAAGGCGCTGATCCGCCCCCGGGAAACAGACAAACACATTCGCGACTTTCGGATCTTTGATCCGGACAAGTCTCTGGCCGCGGGGATCGCCGTCAAGAATTTCGAATCGCTCGACGCCCACCCGAACCAAATCCTTTTCGCCGGCTGGCTTAACCGCGACACCGGCGAAATTCAAATCACCCAGGGTTCCTCGGACAAGGCGGCCTGAGAGGATCGGGATCGGCTCGTAAAGAGATGGCTTCCATGGAAACGCAGTTTGTCATCTGCATCCAGTGCGGACAGGAATTCGAGTTTCCTCCAGACGAGCAGGCCCGTTATCTGGATCGGGGTTTCGATGCCCCCCGTCGATGCCCCGCCTGCCGGCGAAACAAGTCGAAGTATTCCGGAAACGGACCGGAGCGGCGCCGGAACGGCAAAAAGCGAGACTATCGAATGAAATACGAGTAGGTGCCGATTTTCGGGCAGGCGACACGAATCGTCGAACATTGCCGCCCGGAAGGCGAATGGCTCCGCCGAAGAGGTCAAGTTTCCCCGCCCTGCTGCACTTCCTGCGCCGCGACGGCGCCATGATCCTCAAAGAAGGATGGCTTTCCCCTTCGCCCGGTTCCGGCGTGGCGTTCGACCTTTTACCCGTATAATCAGAACCCGGGTTTCCGATCCAACAGGAATCATGGATTCCGGTTTTTGGATGACGCAAACTCAACTGCCTGATCTTCTGCATGTTTTTTGCTGGCACAGCCGTTGCTTCTTGTCTGGGCGGTATTTTTACGGGACAGCGAATCGCAAAGATGATATTCTAATTTTATTTCAAGACAGAAAGGAGATCCGATGAACAAAGCAGAGATGGTGGCCGAGGTGGCCGAGGTACTCGATTCGAAAAAAGCCGCAGAGGCGGCGATCGACAGCATTCTGGAAGGCATTACCGGCGCACTGAAAAAGGGCGACTCGATTTCCCTGGTCGGTTTCGGGACCTTCAAGGTTCAGCACCAGAAAGCCCGAACCGGAAGAAATCCGAAGACCGGCGAGGCGCTCCAGATCAAGGCCAAGAACGTGGCCAAGTTCGTCCCGGGAAAATCCCTGAAAGAGGCCGTGAACTGAAAACCGGCCGTCGAAACAAACGGGAGGCACAGAACGTGCCTCCCGTTTGTTGTTTCA
>CBFCZJ010000009.1:0-28260 GCA_965602445.1 uncultured Desulfobacterales bacterium
CGGTATGTGACGGTGGCGGAAAACCCCCTGCCTTTTCCGTTCAGCGATTTTCCCCGGGAAGTCGAACCCCCCGAAGATTCTGCCGTTTTCTGAGAAAAGCGCTGGCGCGATTGACGGGTGGTTGATTCGTTAAATGGTTGATTGGTAGATTGGGGCCTGTTGATCGGTTGATTCGTTGAATGGTCAAGTAGGAAGCTCATTTTCAAGAGGAAAAGGATGGTGGCCGATTCAGCCAATCGACGAATCAACCAATTAACCAATTTACCCAACGACCTTCCCGATCACCGAAAGCGCCTGCTTGACCAGCGCCTGATCTGCCTGGCTTCCCATGTGCCCCAACCGGAAGACTTTCCCGGCCATCGGACCGTAGCTGCCGGCCACCCCCAGCCCCCCGGCCCGAAGGCGAACATCGAAATTTTCCCAGGAGATGGTCTCCGGCACCTTGGCGGCGGTAACCGTCGGAGATGGGACTGCGTCTTCAGCGCAAAACAGGGCGATGCCGAGCGCATCCAGCCCCTTTCGGCAGAATGCGGCCGCCGCCTCGTGCCGGGCAAAGCATGCATCGAGTCCCTCTTCCAGGATCAGTTCAGCACCGGTGTTCAAGGCGGAGATGCCCTGCCAGTTCGGGGTGTAGGGAAAAAAGTGTTCGGTCCGGGCCGTGCGAAAGGGGGCCAGGGCATCGTAACCGGCGTAGCCGACCTCTTCGATGATCTCCCATGCCCCATCGCTGACAGCGATAAACGACAGGTCCGGCAGAGAGGACAGGCACTTCTGGGAGCCGCCCAGGCAAAGGTCGATGTGCCACGCATCGGTAAGCACCGGCGCCCCGCCGATGCTCGAAACCGCATCCACGTATAGCAACGGGACCTTCAACTCGTTTTTGAGGGCGCCGAGTTCGGCCAGGGGATTCAGGGTCCCGGAAGGCGTCTCGCAGTGGACGGCAGTGATCATCTTGGGCTGAAACTCGCCGATCGCCGTTTCCACGTCTTTCAGATCGGAAAGGGTCCGGTCGTAGGAAAAAGAGATCTTTTTCACCTCCGCCCCGACCTGCTTTGCCATATCGCCGATGCCGTCGCCGAAGACGCCGGTGGAGATGGAAAGCACCCGGTCCCCGGGCCCAAGGCAGCTTTTCAACGCCCCCCACAAGGCCAGCATGCCCTCTCCGGAGGCGATGACCACCCGGTTTTTCGTGGCCATGATCTGCTGCAGATTCGCTTCGCATCGGTCATACAGCTCGAAGAACTCCGGCTCCAGATCCGCAGATCCGTAGTTGACCTGGTACGCCGCCAAAACCGGCTCAGGGACCTTCACCGGGCCCGGCACCATGGGAATCGGATAGATTTGCATATCACCCCCTATTTTCGCCTCCGGCGTAAATAGCAAGATAAAAAGAAGAAAAAAACCGGTATTAAATTGGTTGATAGAACCTGTTCCTGAAACGATCGCCGATGCAGGCTAAGGTCAGCCAGACGTCTGTAACACTTCTCTGTACCCAATACCCAATGAACCGCCGGGTGTCAATTCGAGGACGGCTTTGTTCTTGACGGGGGGGATTGGATTTTCTACCATTTTTAGTGATATTCGAACCGCCCATCCTGAACCGGTGGCCCAGAAAAGAGGTCTGCGGGCGATGACGCATCTGAATCAGTCCCATTCCCTGGCAACCAGACTGTTTCCCTTTCTTAGATGGCTCAAGGGGTATGACACATCGACGTTTCGCAGCGATGCCGCTGCCGGTCTTACCGTGGCGGTAGTGCTCATTCCCCAGGCCATGGCCTACGCCATGCTGGCAGGGCTTCCGCCGGTATACGGGCTGTATGCCGCGTCGGTGACGCCCTGGATCGCCGCCCTGTGGGGGAGCCTGCGCCAGATGGGCACCGGCCCCATTGCCATCATGAGCCTGCTCGTGCTGACCACACTGACGCCGGTGGCCGAACCGGGCAGCCGCCAATACGTGGAGATGGCCATTTTGCTCGCCCATCTGGTGGGCCTGATCTACCTGCTGGTGGGGATATTCAAAATGGGGCAGGTGATGGCTTTCATCTCCCATTCCGCAGTCAAAGGGTTTACGGCCGCCGCCGCCCTGATCATCACGGCCACCCAGCTGCCGCATCTTCTCGGGCTTCATGTCGGCAGGCACGAGTACATTTTTCCCATGCTGCTGGAGATCTTGCGTGGATTGGGGTCGATCCAGGTCCAAACCGCCGTCATCGGAGTCTTTTCCTTTATCATCATCTACGGCCTGAAACGGATGAATCCCAAGATCCCGGCGGGACTGATCGCACTGGCATTGACCGGTTCGGCCGTCTACTTTTTCAATCTGCACGAAACCGGGGTGGTGGTCATCGGGCAGATTCCCAGCGGGCTTCCCCGGCCCAAGCTGCCCTTGTTCGACATGGACATCGGCTTTTCCCTGATCGGACCGGCGGTGGTCATCGCCCTGGTCAGTTTTGCCGAGACCTACTCGGTGGGCAAGGCCATATCCTCGGAGACCAAGCAGAAGGTCGACGTGGACCAGGAGTTCATCGGCCAGGGGCTGGCCAACCTGGTCGGTTCCTTTTTCCAGTGCTACCCGGTGGCCGGCTCCTTTTCCCGTACCGCCATCAACTTCTCCTCAGGCGCCAGGACCGGCATCTCCAGCGTGGTGGCCAGCATCATCGTGGTGGTCGCCCTTCTGTTTTTGACGCCGCTGCTCACCTACATCCCGCGGGCGGCCCTGGCCGCTTTGGTGATCAGTGCAGTGCTGCTCCTGTTTCATCCCAAGGAGGTGTTTGCCCTCTGGAAGATGAACCGCCATGACGGAACTGTGGCGATCACGGTCTTTGTTCTGGCACTGGTGTCCAAGCCGGACTACGCGCTGCTGATCGGGGTGATGATTTCGCTCATCTTCTTTCTGTGGAAAACGATGCATCCCCGGATCGTTCGGATCACCAAAGACCCGGTTCACAACATGTTCATCAATGCCGACCTGGCGGACAAGCCGAGCTGTCCCCAGATTCTGCACCTTCGCTCCGACAATGCCATGTACTTTGCCAATGCAGAGTACACAGTGGAGCACATCCTATACCGGGTCGAGCAGGTCGATACCCCCCTGAGGTTTCTCCTGCTCGATTTCCAGGCCGTCGGATTCATCGACATTACGGGAATCGACGAACTGCGGGCCCTCAACGAGGAGCTTCGCACCCGGAAGATCCGCCTGGCCATGATGGCGGTGCACCGGCCGGTGATGGAGGCTTTCGACCGAAGCGGCTTTATTAAGGAGATCGACACAGAATGCCTGATCGACAGCTCCTGCCTGATGGAGCACAAGGGAGAGGCGATCACTCGGCTTTTTGCGGGGCTCGACCACGAGCACTGCCGGAACAAATGCCCCTACGCCCTGTTTTACGAGTGTAGCCAGGTCAAGTAAACCAACAGAGGAGAAGGCGATGGCAAAGATTGCAGCGGCGATCATTGTGGCGCTGGTTTTCTCAGCCCTTTTTTTCCCCGCCGTTGCCTGCGGGGTTGAGCCGGAAGGGGCGGTGAGCTTTCGCTGGGCGTTGGTGTCGATGATGGGAGAGGCCGATGACAGGCAGGTGGTGCCGATTGTCAAAGACACGATGCTCAGAACCGGGGACAGGTTTAAAATCTTTGCCGCGCCGGAAAAAGGAACCTTCGTTTACCTGATCTACCGAAGCAGCCAGAATCAGATTCACCTGCTGTACCCCCACCGGGCAAAAGGCTATGACGATCCCGGTTCTCACTCAGCCGTCGTCATCCCCGCAGGCCGCCAGTGGTTTCAGCTTGATGACCATGCCGGCGAAGAGGTGTTCAACTTGATCGCCGCAGATCGGCGGCTGACAAACCTGGAGATGTTGCTTCTCCGTCACGAGAAGACAGAAGCGGTGTCCGAACGATCAGCGGCGGCAAAACAGATTCAGGACGAAATTCGGAGGCTTCGATGGGAGAACCGCGGCTTTAAGACCATTGCCGAGCGCCCGACAGCGGTCATGGGACAGCTTCGGGGCGTTCAAAGACCGCCGGAGGTTGATACCGAGTTCCCCGACATCACCGACCATGCAGTCCGGATAGAAGCCCGGGGATTTTACAGCAGGACCTATACGATTGATCACCGCCAGTAAACGCAGCCGTTGCTTTGCCGCCGTGCTGGTTGGCCTTGCCTATGCCGTATCGCTGGCGGGGTTTCAGCTGCTGCCGGGCATATTCCAGATCTGGAACCTGAGGGCCGTCGACCAGCTTTACGAGCTTCGCGACCACTGGAAACCGCACGATTCTGAACGAAAAGCGACGGTGGTCCACGTCGACCTGACCAATTCCAGCGCGGCCGCCCTCGGCAGCCGCTACCTGAACCGCGCCCACTTCGCCCGGGTGATCGAAAACCTCGATCACATGAAAGTCGCCGGCCAGCTTTGGGACTTTATCTTCGCTCAGCCACGGGATCCGGACCAGGATCGGGCCATGATCGAAGCAACCCGGCGGGCCGGCAGGGTATACTTCGGTGCGGCCCTGCGCCTCACCCAGGAGTCGGACACCAAGTCCCTTCAGGGCAGGGGCTGGCCGCTGACAGTCGAAGGCGATGCCGGCAAAATCATGGGGGGGACCGATCCGCTGTTCACCTTTGACGAGCTGGAAGACGCCGCAAAGGGTGTCGGCTCGATCAGCATCCGGTTCGATCGCGACGGCGTTCTGCGCCGGATTCCCCTCCTGCTCCGTGTCGGCGATCGCTTCTTTCCAAGCCTTCCCCTGATGGTGGCCTGCGACCGCATGCAGGTTTCCCCCGGCCAGGTTCTGGTCCGGCCGGGCGATGCCGTGTATCTAAAAAATGCCCAGCCTCCTGCCGGAAAGCGGCGAACGCTCCGTCTTCCGATCGATGACCGAGGCAACCTGCTGGTCAATTTTGTCGGCGGCTGGGAGCGCTTCGACCACTACAACCTGGCCGACATCTTTTTCGCCTCCGAGGACCGCTACGAATTGGAGATGTGGGCCGAAGAGCTGCGCGGAAAGGTCGTGGTCGTTTCAGACGTGTCGACCGGGGCCGCCGATATCGGCCCGGTGCCCGGCGACCCTGCCTTTCCTCTCAGCGGGATTCACACCCAGGTCATCGACAGTATCCTGACGGGTTCCTTCCTGGAGGAGATCTCGGCCCCGGGGACCGCCCTGGTGGATCTGGCGCTATTTTCCACGGTCATGGCCCTGACCCTTTTTGCGCCCTCGGTTGCATTTACCATTGGTATGGTCTCTGTTGTCTGCGCCTACCTGGCCTTTTCGGCGGGGGCATTTCTCCACGCCGGCCTGATTCTCGAAGTGGTTCGGCCGCTTTTATTCGTCTTGCTCGCCGCGGTCTCGATCCTGGTCTTTCGCTATGTCAATGAGGAGCGGGAAAAGCTCGAGGGCTTGCGCCAGCGGGACCTGATCCGCGCCACCTTCGGCCGGTACCTGAGCAACGAGGTGGTCGAAGAAATCCTCGACAAGCCGGAAGAACTCCGGCGCAGCGGCGAATTTCGGGAGGTCACCTTTCTCGTTTCGGATCTGAGGGGGTTTACCGCGTTATCCTGCGCTCTTTCCCCGCAAACGGTGATCGAGATTCTCAACCGGTACCTGGAGGTGATGGTCGAAATCGTCTCCCGGTTCGGGGGAACCGTCAGTGAGCTTCAGGGAGACGGCTTGCTCGTTTATTTCGGAGCGCCTATCGCACGCGGCCGGGATCCCGAGCGGGCCGTGGCCTGCGCCCTGACCATGCAAAACGCCCTGGCTGAGTTTAACCGCGAACAGGTCAGGCGCCATCTGCCGCAATTGGGAATGGGCATCGGGATCGAGACAGGAGAGGTGGTGGTGGGGAGCATCGGTTCTGACATGCGCGCCAAGTACACGGCGATCGGCAGCCCGATCAACGCCGCTTTTCGAATCGAATCGATTACCGGGGGCGGACAGATTCTGATCGGTGAAAACACCTATGCCAAGGTGGCGGACATTGTTTCCGTGCGCAGACAAAGGCGCGTGGAGTTCAAGGGGATCGAAACGCCGGTGCGCCTGTACGAGGTCGACGGCATCGGGGGCGCCATGGCGGTGAAACTGGCGGCCGACGAGGCGGACTTGCTGCATCGGCTTGTCGAACCGGTTTCGATCCGGGTTCAGATGATCGAGTCGAAACAGGTGTCCGGAGCGCCCATGGAGGCCTTCATCCTGGCCGTGGGGCGGCGCCAGCTCGAAGCACGCTTGCCTGAGAGGGTCAGACCCCACGGCAGTGTTCGGGTCCGGCTGGAGGATTCGGGCCGGGAAATTCCCGACGCCTATGCCGTCATTGAAGCGGTGGTTCCGGAAGAAGGGGATGCGAACCATTTCCGGGTGCTGTTGCGGCTCACGTGGCTTCCAGAAGAGAGCCGCCGGCACCTGCAGTCGATCGGCCTCGGCGCCAAACAGGCTGATTCCGGCTGAAGTCCCATGCGGGAAAAAACGCCCGGAAGGACAGCCTCCAAGCGGTTTTGATCGCAGAAAGAAGCCAACTCAGCCAAGATGCACCAAAAGGAGCTGGAGCATCCGGCGAAGCGGTTCAGCCGCCCCCCACAGGAGCTGGTCGCCCACGGTAAAGGCGGTCAAAAAGCCCGGGCCGGTGTTCAATTTTCGGATCCGGCCCACCGGTATGGTCAAGGTGCCGGAGACCGCCGCTGGGCTGAGCCCGGCCAGGGTGGACTCCTTCTCGTTTTGTACGACGGTCACCCAGTCGTTGTGGCCGGCGATGATGGCTTCGACCTCGTCGATCGGAAGGTCCTGTTTCAGCTTGATGGTAAACGCCTGGCTGTGGCAGCGCATCGATCCGATGCGAACACACTGGCCGTCGATGGGAATCGGATTTTTCTGCCTCCCGATGATCTTGTTGGTTTCGGCAAACCCCTTCCATTCCTCTTTAGTCTGCCCGTTTTCCATGGCCCGGTCGATCCAGGGGATGAGGCTGGCGGCCAGCGGGGCCCCGAAATATTGCGTCGGGATCTGCCCGGAGCGGAGAAATTCGGTCACCTTTTTGTCGAGGGCGAGAATCGTCGAGGCTTCGTCGGCCAGCATGGGCGCTGCGGCGTTCCCGATCCCCTTCATCTGGGCCACCAACTCGCGCATATTGTTGGCGCCGGCGCCGGAAGCCGCCTGGTAGGTCATGGAGGTGAGCCACTCGATCAGGTCCTTTTCAAAGAGCCCGCCCAGGGCCATCAGCATGAGCGAAACCGTACAGTTGCCGCCGATGTAGTCCTTGAGTCCGTTCGCCAGGGCGCGATCGATGACCTGCCGGTTGACCGGGTCCAGGACGATGACGCTGTCTTTTTCCATCCGAAGGGTCGATGCCGCATCGATCCAGTAGCCGTTCCAGCCTGCAGACCGCAGCGCCCCATGGGCTTCGGTGGTGTAGCCACCGCCCTGGCACGAGACGATGACGTCCATGCCGGCCAGGCGTTTCAGGTCGTTGGCGTCCTCAACCGGCGGGACGTCGATGCCGACGTCGGGTCCTGCGGCGCCGACCTGGGAGGTGGAAAAAAACAGGGGCGAAAAACCGGAAAAATCGCCCTCTGCGATCATGCGCTCCATGAGCACGGACCCGACCATGCCCCGCCATCCGACAAAACCGACCTTCAACATTGCGATCGAACTCCTTTGGTGTTTTTCCGCATACAATTTCCGCATACAATCAGCAGAATGCTTGTCCTGTCAAGAGGCATGCGCGCATACATGCTGGGAGGCAAAGATGCTGGGATGCTGGGAGGCTAGAATGCTTGGAGGCTGAGAAAAAACAACGGACAGCATTCCGATCTCCGATATCAGGCTTGATCAAAGGGAGATCGATAAATGATCATAAAATTCCGTTTCCCAGCCTCCTGGCCTCCCAGCTTCCCAGCTTCCCAGCTTTCCAGCGTCCCGGCTGTCCAGCGGCGCAAAGCGCCTAAGCCGCCGGGGTCGTGCGGATATGGCGTTCGAGCACCTCCTTGAGGCGATCCAGGTGGCTCCAGTAGAAGTGATCCGCGCCTTCGATGATTTCCAAGGCGGCATCCGGATTCCATGCGGGAAGCATCGGGCGGATCTCTTCGGCCGGGGCGATTTCATCCCGGCTTCCGGTGACCACCAGAGAAAGAGCGGGCTGCGCGCGCACCATGGAAAAGTCCATGAAGGCCACGGGCGGCGACACCATGATGGTACGGCAAATCCGGGCGGGATCCGTCGCCGTGAGGGCGTTGACCCAGGCGCCGAAGCTGTAGCCGGCCAGTTCGATTTTTTCGATCCCCTGTCCGGCAAGAAAACCAATGGCGGCAATCACATCCTGCTGCTCGCCGGCGCCGTCGTCGTGGTTTCCCTCGCTTTTGCCCGCGCCTCGGAAGTTGAAACGGAGCGTCGTAAAGCCCCTGCTGCGGTAGGCCTGCTGGAGACACTCCACCACCGGATTGTACATATCTCCGCCATAGAGGGGGTGGGGATGAGTCAGCACCGCCCCCCCGGCACCGGATGCGGTCTCGATCCGCCCGTCCAGGTGCAGTCCATTGGAAACCAATTGGATCCGCTCTTCCATCAGCGGCCCCCTTTCAGCGCCGAAACGATGTCGCTGCCGAATTCCTCGCGCTGCCATTGTCTCATTTCGGGAATCTGCTCCAGCGATTCCGGCTCTTGGGGATTGAGCACGGCCACGGCGGTCATCAGCGACTTGGTCAGAAGAACCGACGGGTCCAAATCCAGTTGTCTGGCGCGCCGGTCCCGCCAGAGGCGAAGGGTGCGGATCCGCCTGGGGACCGAAGGATGCATCGAGGGCGGCCTTTTCCGGGGATAGACCGGGAGATCTCCTTCGGGGGTCTTGACGGCCTCCTCGATGGCCGCGACGAGTTCAGCCCCATACATTTGGATCTGCCGGTCGCTCAATATATTGCTGCTTCTGAGCTTTTTCAGAGTCAGCGGACGGACCTTCGCCAATTCCAGCATCGAACGGTTGCTCAAGGTTTTGAAAAACGGCCTGTCCTTGGCCTTGGCCACCTGTTTCCGATATTGAAGAAGGGCTTCGAGCACGGCAAGCCCCCTGGGCCGAAGCCGGCCCGCGCCCTTGAACCGCATGAACAGCGGCGCGTTGTTTTCTTCGGCAGGCCGGACACCGCTGAGAATTTCGCACTCCTCCTCGACCCAGGATAGCCGACCGAGGGCTTTTAGCTTGGCCTTGAGAATATCGGCCAGCGGCAGCAGATGGGCCACGTCTCCGGCGGCATAGGCGATCATTTCTTCGGGAAGCGGGCGGCGGGACCAGTCTTTTTTCTGAAATTTTTTGTCCAGCTTCAGTTGGAAAAACCGGTTCAGCAGCGATTCGAGCCCTGTCTCCTGAATTCCTAAAAACCGGGCCGCGATCTGGGTATCGAACAACCCTGCCATTTCCACCGAATAATCCCGGTACAGGCTTCGAACATCGTAATCGGCCCCGTGGAAGATCTTTTCCGGAGCCGGGGTGGAAAAGAGCCGTCGGAACATCTTCGGGTTCCGGATCGGAAGGGGATCGATGATAAAGACCTCGTCTCCTGCGGCAATCTGAATCAGACAGACCTTTTCCTGGTAGTGGTACATGGAGTCGGCCTCGATGTCACAGGCGATCCGAGCGGCTTTTTTCAGCCGATCGACCGCCTCGTTGAGCTCGGCTTCGGACGCGATGAAACAGAATCCGGGTTCCTGATGCGTTTTGACTTTTTCCTTGACCGCTCTTGGCATATCTCTTACCTTTCATTTTTTATTGGGGCTGCGCCCTCAATAAAAAATGTTGGAAAACCCTTTCGAATGATAATGATACATTCAATAATTCCATCATTTCCGGAATTCTCCCTGATCCGAGGGCATATGTACCCTATAACATGAGCGGCGCAGCCGCTCTCTTATAAAAACGCGGAGCGTTTTTATTATGATCCAGATAACATTTCCAGACGGAAGTATAAAGTCGTTTGAGCCGCCTGTCACCGGCGAGGATGTGGCCAAAAGCATCAGCGAAGGGCTCGCCCGCAACGCGGTGGCGATGGAGGTCGACGGCCGCCTTGTCGATCTATACTGGACCATCGACGAGGACGCCAAGGTCCGACTGATCACCGTCAAGGACCCGGAAGCCCTGAAGCTCCTGCGCCACAGCGCCGCCCACGTAATGGCCCAGGCCATATTGCGGCTCTATCCGGACGCCAGGTTGACCATCGGCCCCGTGGTGGAGGGCGGCTTTTACTACGACATCGACATGGAGCCCCTTTCCGAAGACGATTTTCCGAAAATCGAGGCCGAAATCGCAAAGATCGTCAAAGAGAAAGTCCCGATCCGCCGCCAGGAAGTGTCCAAACAGAAGGCCAAGGAATTTTACCGGGACGAGCCTTACAAGTTGGAGATGATCGAGGATCTTCCGGACGGGACCATTTCGTTTTACAATCAGGGGGACTTTACCGATCTTTGTCGCGGGCCGCATCTGCCGCATACCGGGTTTATCAAGGCGGTCAAGCTGATGAAGGTGTCCGGCGCCTACTGGCGGGCGGACCAGAGCAAGGCCCAGCTCCAGCGGGTATACGGCACAGCCTTTTTCAACAAAAAAGAACTCGACGAATACCTGCACTTTCTGGAGGAAGCCAAACGGCGCAACCATCGAAAGATCGGCGAGGCCCAGGACCTGTTCAGCTTCCACGACGAGGCCCCGGGGATGGCCTTCATCCACCCCAAGGGGATGGTCGTCTGGAACATGCTCCTCGACTACTGGCGGGTCGAACATCAGGCCGCCGGCTACGTGGAGACAAAAACCCCCATCATTTTAAAAAGGCTCCTGTGGGAGCGAAGCGGGCATTGGGAAAACTACCGGGAAAATATGTACACCACGGCCGTGGACGACGAGGAATACGCCATCAAGCCGATGAACTGCCCCGGGGGAATGCTCCTGTACAGAAGCCGCCCCCATTCCTACCGTGAACTGCCGATCCGGGCCGCCGAGATCGGTCTCGTCCATCGCCACGAATTGTCCGGCGTGCTTTCCGGCCTGTTCCGGGTCCGGGCGTTTCACCAGGACGACGCCCACCTGTTCATGATGCCGGATCAGATCCAGAAAGAGATTTTAGACCTGCTCCGGCTCGAAGAGCGGATCTATCACACCTTCGGCCTCGGGTTTCACCTGGAGCTGTCCACCCGGCCGGAAAAATCGATCGGGACCGACGAACAGTGGGAGCAGGCCACCGAAGGGCTTCGCTCCGCCCTGGAAGCCTACGGAGAACCCTACCAGGTCAACGAGGGCGACGGCGCCTTTTATGGACCGAAGATCGATTTTCACATCCGAGACGCCCTGGGCCGGACCTGGCAGTGCGGCACGATCCAGCTCGACATGTCCCTTCCGGAGCGGTTCGATCTGACCTACGTCGACCGGGACAACGAACGGCGCCGGCCGATCATGATCCACCGGACCGTGTTCGGCTCCATCGAACGGTTCATGGGCATCCTGGTGGAGCACTTCGCCGGCAAGTTTCCCCTCTGGATGGCGCCGGTGCAGGCGGTGCTGCTGCCGATCAACGACGAGTTGGTCGACTATGCCCGGGAAATCAGCGGCGTTCTTTCCCAGGCCGGCCTGCGGACCGAGGTGGACGATCGGAGCGAGAGCCTGAACAAGAAAATCCGGGAGGCCCAGCTCCAGAACATCCCCCTGATGCTGACCATCGGCGCCAAGGAAAAAGAGGCCGGCACCCTGGCGGTGCGGACCCTGGACGGAAAGGTCAAATACGGGGTGAGCCGGGAAGCCTTCATCGAGGCGGTCACCGAGCACGTTCGGCAGCGGAAGCTTGAGCTCGACCTTTTCGGATAGGAAAACGGTGTTTGGTGTTTGGATTTTTTCAGTCGACTTCTCTTAGAAAACTTCGCCCGAAGTCATTGAAATGGGGTTGCGAAGTTTCTTGTTTGACCAAATCGACAATATCCATTTTTTAGGATAGATTTACATTTGCCTCGACTTAATCTTGAACTTTGAATTTGGAATATTGAATCCCGCCGGCCAGCGGCGGGGTTGACTTCTGGTTTATCAACAACGCATTCGCCCATGCCCAAGAAATCGAAACAACCCAACGCCGGCGTGAACACGAGCCGGATCCGGTTCTGCGATCTGCGGTGTGAACACGCCGACTTTGCCAAAACCGACGCCCTGGACGGAAGCTGCCGCACCTGGCAGTCGATCTGGTGCAAGAAGCTCGACCGGCATGTCACCAAAAATGCCCCCTGCGAGGCGCGCTTCGGCCGCCGCCGGCCCACCACCGGCCTGTGAATCATCCACGAATCCGATAAATCACCTGCCTCGGCGGTGGATTGCTCAAATCTTCGGGCCTCCAATCAGACAGCCTATCCCCACCTTCAATGATGCCCGGCAATCATGGCAAAGCATTTCCGGTCGCCCGTCGCTTGACAAATATCAGAATTGGCTGATATCATTTTATAGCATTTAGCGAGTCTCAAGGGGCGCAATATGTTGTGGACCCTATCCAAGAAGACCACCAATGGTCTCAATCCTCGTTTTTCCCTCCAAGAAGCAAAATCCTATCCTGCCGCAAATTCCTATTTTTGGCATCAAGCTAGGCGATTGCTTTGTGGGAAAGCTGCTGCGTCAACAGGGATCGACCTGCCCAGGAACCCGTTGTTTCGTGCCTATCAGCAAAATCCTCAACTGAGCGAATAATGAGAAAAAAGAAGAATCATCTCCACAATAGGTTTCTCGATAAAAGTGGTAAACGACGCCACCCGCCGGGCGGCAAAGCCAAACAAAAGAGGGGATAAAAATGGAAAAATGGAATTGGGCGGAAAAGCAACAAGTTGCCGCTGCAAAAAACGAGAAAGGGATCGATTGCTATTGGATTTGGACCCATCCAGTACCAAATTTCGTAAGATTCCACTGCTTGGATATAAGGAGAGATAAATTTCCTACCTGGCACGCATTCGAAAATGAGCAAGATGCTAAACAGTGGGCCGAAGAAATAGACTCGTACACGAGCACGGTAGATGAGGTCGGTTCCGGGCAGCCCCCGAAAGCGGTTGTTGAATGCTGCAAGTACGAAAAACATTATTAATGAAAATTAGGACAGCCTTACAACCGGACTTTTCCAGATTCGGGTGAAAACCCAGGCAAAGAATCGCCACCACTGATCTCCACATGCCGGGTCCGCTTCCGTAGATTTTGTTTGAGCGGCAAAATAAGAAGCCCGGCCAATCTTATGCGCTATGCCATTATCACCAACCCCGTGTCGGGACGTCTGAGCGCAGAACAGAAGCGTTCTGCCCTGGCAGAAGCTGCGGAGATTCTCAAAGCGGAGATATATGGCCTTGACACCCGATCCGTCCAGGAATTTGGTCAATGCGCCGAACAGCTTGCCGGCCGATGTGATGTCCTGGTGGCCGCCGGGGGGGACGGAACGTTTTCCGATCTGATCAATGCTGTCGACATCAAGCACCTGACAGTTGGTTTCCTTCCCTTGGGGACTGGAAATGCCCTGCGCCATGCCTTGAAATACAAAGGCGACCTATCCCAGGCAGCTCATCGTATCAAACATGGGAAGATTCACCGATACGATCTCATCGACTGCGATGGAAAAAAACGCGCCTTCACAGCCTCGGTAGGGATCGAAGGGATGGTCATCCGCCGCTGGCAGCAGCGCCGCACCCGGGGCGGGGGAGGGTTCAAGACCTATTTTCTCGCCATTCTGGACGCCTATTTTCGCCTCTACCAACGGGTGAACGCCGTTATCCAGATGGATCAGGAAACAATCCGCATCAAGGAACTTTTGAGTCTGATGGTCGTCAAACAGCCGTATTACGGCTTCGGCATGAAAGTGGTGCCCAAGGCCCGATTCGACGACCGGAAGCTGCACAGCCTCTGCGTCGATTCCGGTCCGATCATGACCTTCATAGGCTGCCTGGCCGCATTTACTTTGGGCAATCCCATCGGCCGCTACCGCACCTGCCAGGAACTGACGGTAACCCTGGACCGTCCCTTGGCGCTGCAATTTGACGGAAGCCCCGGCTGGGAGGCGGACTCCTTTTCCTTCAGGATTCTTCCCGGGGCGCTGAAGCTGAAATGCTAGAGCACTCTAAGGAGACGACCAAAGGACTACAGGCGCTCCGTGGGCACGGGCCGCCTTTCCAGGTGGTCGGTGGCGGCCTCCCAGGAAAGGGCGAATTCCAGCACCCGGCAGTCGTCCCCCATGGGTCCCATGAACTGCATGCCCATGGGCCGGCCCCGGTCGTCGAACCCCGCCGGCAGGTTTACCACGGGCAGGCCGGCCAGGGTGCCGCCGATGACGACCTCCATCCAGCGGTGATAGGTGTCCATGGCCCGGCCGTCGACGGCGGTCGGCCAGTGGGTTTCAGCCGGGAAGGCAAAGACCTGCGCACTGGGCAGCGCCAGAAGGTCGTAGCGGTCAAAGAGGGCGTGCAGGGCCCGGTACCATTCGGTCCTGGCCTTTGCCGCCTCCGTGAGCCTCGATGCCGGCATGTCAAAGCTGCCCTCGATTTCCCAGATGAACTCGGGCTTCAGGAGCTTTCTTTTTTCCGGGTCGTCGTATAGTGGTTTTTTGCTGCCGACGATCCAGTGGCGAAGCGTCAGCCAGGTCTGCCACAGGCGATCCATGTCGTAGGCGGGCCGGCAGGGCTCGACGATCGCCCCGTGCCCGGAGATCTCCTCAAGGGCGGCCTTGCAAAGTGCCAGCAGGCCCGGCTCCGTTGCGAGGTACCCTTCGTAGTCGCCCATCCAACCGATGCGAAACCCCGCAAGTTCGGCCGGTTGAAACCGGTCAAAAGGAGGAACTTCGTCCCTCAGGCTCAGAGGGGCGCGGGAATCGTAGCCGGCCATGGTGGCCAGAAGGCGGATGGTGTCTTCGACTGTCCGGCCCATGGGGCCGTCGACGGCCAGTTGATGGTAGTAGATGTCGACGGCCGGCATCGCGTAAACGGCGGGAACCCGGCCCTGGCTCGGCCGAAAGCCGATCACATTGTTGTAGGCGGCGGGGTTGCGCAGCGAGCCCATCATGTCGCTGCCGTCGGCTGCGGGAAGCATCTGCAGGGCCATGCCGGCGGCCGCGCCGCCGCTGCTGCCGCCGGCCGTCAGACGGGGGTCGTAGGCGTTTCGGGTCGTGCCGTAAACTTCGTTGTAGGTCTGGGACCCCAGGCCGAATTCGGGGGTATTGGTTTTGCCGATGAAGATCGCGCCCTGGTTTCGAAGCCGGGCGATGTGCAGATCGTCTGCGTCGGCGACGCTGTCGGCAAACACCGGGGATCCGAAAGTCGTTTTAATCCCCTTGACGCTGGCCAGGTCCTTGACGGCATGGGGCATGCCGTGCATCCACCCCCGGTATTCCCCTTTGTCCAGGGCGTTATCCGCGGCTGCGGCTTGGTCCATCAGGACATCGTCGTCGACCATGCCGACGATGGCGTTGTAGACCGGATTGTATCGATGAATTCGTTCCAGATAGGCCAGCATCACCTCGACGCAGGAGATCTGCCGCCTCCGGATCGTCGCAGACAACTGAGAGGCGCTCATGCCGGTGATTTCCGTCTCGGAAGTGCTCATGTGATTCCCTCTTTTTTTGTGGAAATGGAAGGTGCGGCGTCCTCCAGGGCCGACTGGGGGCGACATTTTCATTTCACACCGAGCGCTTGTTCATGTCAAGAAAGAAGACTGCCCGCTGGGCACCGACAAAAAAAGCGACGGGTACCTTGTGCATTGACAAAAGCGGGCTGTTTTTATAGAAACGGATCTGCAAATCTTCTTCTGTAATTGAGGCCTTATCCTTCTATAACCAGCGGCGAAGCCGCCACTGATAAAATCGCGATGCGGTTTTATCGCGATTTTATTCGAGGTCCCCATGGCTGACGAAAACAAACTGGTCATCAACGGAAACGAGTTGCGCTTCGAACCCGGAGAGACGATTCTCGAGGTCGCCCGGCGAAACGACATCGACATTCCAACCCTGTGCCATCTGAAGGGAGCCACGCCTACCGGCGCCTGCAGGGTCTGCGTCGTGGAAGTGGAAGGCGCCAGGACATTGGTGGCTTCCTGCGCCACCCCGGCGGGAAAAGCAATGGTGGTCCACACCGAATCGCCCAAGGTGGTGGAAGCCCGGAAAATGATCATCCAGCTCCTTCTCTCCTCCGGGAACCATAATTGCGCCGTGCGAGGCTCGGACGGAGTCGACTGGACCGCCTTTCAGCTCAAGGTCCAGGCGGAAGACAGCAGCGAAGAACTCTGCCCGGTGTGGGGAGACTGCCGTCTCCAGGACCTGGCATACCGCTACCAGGTGTCCGGGGACGCCTTTGAGGGGACCCCGACCCCCTATCCCATGGAAACGGTCAACCCCTTCATCGTTCGGGACTTTTCCCGGTGCATCCTGTGCGGCCGATGCGTCCAGGCCTGCAACGAAGTCCAGGTCAACAATGCCATCAATTTCGGCTACCGGGGATCGCCCACCAAGATCGTGGCCGCCGAGGACAAACCGCTGAGGGATTCGGACTGCGTCTTTTGCGGGGAATGCGTCCAGGCCTGCCCCGTGGGCGCCCTGGTGGAAAAGAACGTTCGTTATCAGGTGAGGCCCTGGGAAACCGAAACGGTCCGGACCACCTGCACCTACTGCGGCGTCGGATGCCAGCTTGAACTGCATGTCAAAGACGGCAAGGTGGTCAAGGTCACCGGAGCCGAGGGGGTAGCCCCGAACTATGGCAGCCTCTGTGTCAAGGGGCGCTTCGGCTACGATTTCATCCACTCCGCCGAAAGGCTCACAACGCCGCTGATCAAGGAGGACGGCCGCTTCCGGGAAGCCACCTGGGAAGAGGCGCTGGACCGCGTCGCCGGTCGATTCTCGGAAATCAAAGACCAGTCCGGTCCTGACAGCATCGGGGTGTTCACCTCGGCACGAATCACCAACGAGGAGAATTACATCGCCAACAAGTTCACCCGGGCGGTGTTAAAGACCAACAATATCGATCACTGCGCCCGGCTCTGACATTCCTCCACCGTGGCCGGTCTGGCCGCAGCATTCGGAAGCGGAGCCATGACGAATACCATCGGCTGCATCGAAAAGGCCGATGTGATCCTGGTCACCGGGTCGAACACCACCGAAAACCACCCGGTTCTCTCCTCCTTTGTCAAGCGCGCCGTCAAGTCAAGGGGGGCCAAGCTGATTGTAGTCGATCCCCGGCGGGTGAAAATCGCCCGGCACGCCCACATGCATCTGCGGCAAAACCTGGGCACCGATGTGGCCTGGATCAACGGCATGATGAACGTCATCATTGCCGAAGACCTGTATGACAGAGCCTTTGTCGAAAGCCGGACGGAAAAGTTCGAAGAGCTCAAAAAGCTCGTTACCAAATACACCCCGGATTATGTGGAAGCGATTGCCGGCATTCCGGCACAGCAGCTGATCGACGCCGCGCGGATGTACGCCGGCGCCGGCGTGGCCAGCATCCTTTATTGCATGGGCATCACCCAGCACAGCCACGGCACCGACAACGTCAAGTCTCTGGCCAACCTGTCTATGCTGTGCGGCAACCTGGGTGTGGAAGGCGGCGGGGTCAATCCGCTCCGCGGCCAGAACAACGTTCAGGGCGCCTGCGACATGGGCGGGCTTCCCAACGTGTATCCGGCATATCAGCCGGTATCCGACCTGGCGATCGCCAAAAAATTCGAAGAGGCCTGGGGGGTTTCGGGGCTGCCCACCAAGGTCGGCCTGCAGGTGACGGAAATGGTTCCCAAGGCCCACGAAGGAGAAATCAAAGCCCTTTATATCATTGGGGAAAATCCCCTGGTGTCCGATCCGGACCTGAATCATGCCGAAGAGAGTATCGCCAATCTCGAATTTCTCGTGGTTCAGGATATTTTCATGACCGAGACGGCGAAGGTGGCCGACGTTGTGCTTCCGTCAAAGTGCTTCGCGGAAAAAGACGGGACCTTTTCCAACACGGAGCGGCGGGTTCAGCGGGTAAGAGCCGCGGTGCCCCCGCCGGAAGAGGCCTGGGATGACTGGAAGATCATCTGTGAGATCGGTTCCCGGATGGGGCTTCCCATGGCCTATGAGAACAGCGAGGCGATATTCGAGGAGCTGCGGAAGGTCACCCCGTCTTATGCCGGCATCACCTATGCCCGGATCGAGCGGGAAGGCCTGCACTGGCCCTGCCCGAACGAGGAGCACCCCGGAACGCCGGTTTTGCACAAGGAGCAGTTTACCCGGGGAAAGGGGCTGTTTCACGCAATCGAATACACGCCGCCGGCCGAACTGGCCGACGACCGCTACCCGATGTACCTGACCACCGGCCGGCTTTTGTACCAGTACCATACCGGCACCATGACCATGAAAAGCGAGGGGCTCAACGACCGTGCGCCGGAATGCTTCGTGGAGATTGCCCCTATCGATGCCGCCCGGTTGGGCCTCGACAACGGTTCCCGGGTCAAGGTGGCCTCCAGAAGGGGCGGGATCAAGGCAGTCGTGCAGATTTCCAGCAAAGCCAAGCCCGGCACGGTATTCATTCCGTTTCACTTTGCCCAGGCCGCGGCCAACCGCCTGACCAACGCAGTCCTGGATCCCATATCCGGAATCCCCGAATTCAAGGTCTGTGCGGTGAAGCTGGAAAGCGCCGCATAAATAAATCGCTGCCGCGATTTATTTATTGATAAACTGCGTTTTTTACGGAGTACAAAATAAACAACCCGACCGGATATCCCGGTCGGGTTGTTTATTTTGAAGGGGTGAAAAAGCCAAGGCGAAGGAAAAGGGAAGCCTGGGTCTGCAAGCGTTGTATGTTCTCCGGCTTAGCCTGCGCCCGGCCTTTTTTAGGGGAATCTGTTTCGCGGAACGCGAAACTCACCTGATCAAAACGCGGAGCGGTTTGATCAGGCGGCGAGGTCGAAATCCCAGATCAGGGGGACGTGGTCGGAATATTTGACCGGCGGCATATGAAAATCGGTGGTTTTCATCTCCGGACTGTGGAAGATGAAATCGAGTTCCATGACCGGCAGACGGCTCGGGAAGGAAAACAACCGGCTGCTGTTTGCGCTGTCCAGGCCGGTGGCGGCAAGGAAGAGCTTCAGCTCTCCGGCGCCCCACATGGCATTGAAATCACCGGCCACCACCACTGGTTTTTTACACTCCTTGATCAGGGTGTACAGTTCGTGGAGCTGATATTGCCGGTGCCTGTATTTCAGCGAGAGGTGGACCAGAAAGACATGAAAATCAGGCAGTTCGACCTCGATCACCAGGCGCTTGACCCCGTTTTGCAGGAAATGGAGCTTCTGGCCTACGATGAGCCGATTCGTCAGCAGGGCGTTTCCCTGTTTGTTGAGCAGCGGAAGCCGCCCGGCCATCGAAGCCTCGGCATACTTGGAGCTGTAGACGACCTGGTGGTTCAGTTCCGCAGCAAGCACATCTGCCTGGCTCTTTTTCTCCACCCGGTAGGAGCCGGAGTCCACCTCCACCAGCCCGACGATGTCCGGCTCCGAGGAGCGGATAAAGTCCAGAATGCGGGTGAAATTACCGTTCGTCGGCTTCAAATATCCGCTGTACGGTACCGGAAAGTGGAACTGTCTGCCGATGCCGGCACCATATCGAATGTTGTAAAGAAGAAATCTCATAAGCAGGGGTGAAAACTTAGGTCAGGGCTCGCTTAGGCTTTGGGATTCACATCAGATTTTATGAATAGGGTACCTTACGCATTTCTTCACCGAATTTCAAGGGCCTTGATCGTAAAATCGCGTAAGCGATTTTATGAAGTTTCATACGACCTTCAGCGTACCGGACCTCGGAGAATCCGACAAATGGAGGGGGAGGGGGATCTTGGTCTGTCGGAAATGGTTCATATAAGTAAGAAGGGGTTCTGAAATCGGGAATTTCTTTGATTTCCTTGACACGGATCCGGTCTGCAAATATGAACCCAAACCAGCATATGCTCATAATGAACCCGCTTTTGAACTGGAAGTCGAGAAGGAGGATCATGAAACGGAGGCTGTTGGTGGCATGGCTGCTGATTTTCGCCATGCCCGCTTTTGCCGCGGACCTGGTCGTGTTCAGCGGAGCCGGATTGATGAAACCGATGGAAGAGATGCGGAAAAACTTCCAAGGTCGGCACAAAATTGAAGCCCAGGTGCATTACGGCAGCTCGGGGGAGATTTTCGGCGTGCTGGCGGGTGGACAACCCTGTGATGTTTTGATTCCCGGCGCCGAAAAGTACACCGAAGACGCGCTGAAAAACGGCTGGCTCAAAGCGGAGACGGTCCATAAGATGGTTCGCCATGTGCCGGTGATCACCGTCCCGGCGGGCAATCCGGCAGGCGTCGAGCGTATCGAAGACCTGGCCCGGGAGGGGGTGAAGGTCTCTATCGGCGACCCCAGGGCGCCTGCGATCGGCCCGGTGGCGCGCAAAATCCTGAAGCAGGCGAACCTTTGGGAGGCCGTGCAGCCCAACATCTCCGTCTATGCTCCTACCGTCAACCAGCTGTTGATCTACGTGGCCCTCGGCCAGGTGGATGCGGCCATTATCTGGAAGGACCTGACGACCTGGTCCGAGGGAAGGGGAAAGATCGAGGTGGTGCCCATCGCCGACCAGTACAACGAGATCAAAACCATTCCCACGGCCGTCTGCAGCCAGGCGCCCCACCCGGATATGGCCCAGGTGTTCAACGACTATATCGCCTCGGCGGACGGGCTCCGGATATGGGCAAAATTGGGATTTGAGCCGTGCCATCCATAGATTGGTTTCGATGGATCTTCATGGCGCTTTCCCTGGTCGTCACCGTGATTCTGGTGCTGGCCATGGCGTCGCTCCTTGCGGTTCCAGACTTTGCCGATGTTTGGGAAAATCTCTGGTCCGATGAAATGCGTTTCTCCTTGCGCCTTTCCCTGGTCAGCGCCTTTCTTTCCGCGGCCCTGGTGATCTCTTTTTCGCTGCCCATCGGCTACACGCTGTCGCGGTTTTCCTTTCCGTTCAAGGGGCTGGTCAAGGCCATCATCGATCTGCCCATGGCCTTTCCGGAGTTGGTGCTCGGCCTCATCACCCACGATTTGGATGACGTATGGACCCTGGCCGACAAGGCGGCGGTTTTTCACGACGGCCGCTGCCGGCAGTTCGGGCCGGCAGACGAGGTGCTCGATCGACCGGCGGATCCTTTCGTGGCCGATTTCGTGGGGACCAACCTGCTGGAAGGGGCTGTACTGGAGCGCAAAGACGATCGCAGCCTGGTCGGCGTCAACGGTTTTGCACTTTACAGCCGTGATGGGGCCGAGGTGGGAAAGAGCGTCCAGTTGGCCATCCGACCGGAGAACATCCGGATCATCCGGACGCCGCCGGCCGACAGCGATTGCTTGGCGGTCACCATCGAATCCGTTGCCCGGGAGGCCAGGGCCTGTGTGCTTCAAATCCGGGCCTCGGAGACCTGCCTGAGCGTGGTCGCCGCGCACCAGAGCGTTCAGCGGCTCGACCTGCATCCAGGCGACCAGGTCTACGCCCGGATTGAAAAAGAGAATGTCTGCATCGTCGGCAGCAGCTAAATAAGCCTTCTCGTCTCCGTACCCGCCTCTGTCGGGGTTACCCCCGCTGCCTCGATTCCCCGTTTTCAGAAACTTTCTCCTGGCTAACGCGATTCTCTACCAGCCAGGCGATGGCCTGTGGGTCCGTTTCCCAAACCTGGCCCTCTGATTCCATCGATTCGGCATCGAAAATCACGCCTTAACTTGTTGTAGTTTCAGCGGCATTTTGCTAAAAGTATTCACTTTTGGCCATTTGACCCGGTAGCGGATCGGTTTAGGGAACCGCAGCTCTCGTTGCCGGGTTGCAAGTTGTCTGGGGAAGGCTGCTGTCGGCCCCGTTCGAAAACCGTTCAAAAAAAGGGGGGGGAGAATGAAAAAATATCTTGTCATCGCACTGACCTCTATCATGCTGCTCGCTTTGGGATCTGCAGCCAATGCCAAAACCATGAGGCTGGGGCTGGACGCGGATCCGGTATCCCTGGACCCGCATGTCCAGCTTTCCGGCGGCATGCTCCAGTTCTCCCACTGGGTCTTTGATCCGCTGGTACGCTGGACCCAGGAAGGAGACTTCGAGCCCCGGCTGGCGACCAGTTGGGAGCGGATCGACGATCTGACCATGCGTTTTACCCTCCGAAAAGGGGTCAAATTTCACAGCGGAAACGATTTTACCGCCAAGGACGTGAAATTCACCGTGGAGCGGCTCAAAAAGAGCATCGATTTCAAGGGGCTGTTCGAACCCTTCGACGGTGTCAGGATCGTCGACGATTACACGGTGGACATCGTCACCAAAAAGCCCTACGCGCTGCTGTTGAACATGGCCACCTACATTTTTCCCATGGACATGGTCTTTTACACCGGTACCGACGAGACCGGCCAGCCCAAGGACGCCATCGTCAAGATCGGCCCGTCGTTTGCCCTGAAAAACGAGTCCGGCACAGGCCCCTTCACGGTGACCTACCGCGAGCACGGCGTCAAAACAGTGTTCACCCGGTTTGCAGACTACTGGGACAAGCAATCGCCGGGCAACGTGGACGAGATCGTTCTCACGCCCATCAAGGAAGAGGCCACCCGAGTGGCGGCGCTGCTTTCCGGCGATGTGGACTTCATCTCCCCGGTACCGCCCCAGGATTTCAGGCGGATCGAGACCGACAAGAACGTCAACCTGTTCACCTATCCGGGAGGCCGCATCATCACCTTGCAGCTCAACCAGAAGCGCCGCCCGGAGTTGGCCGACCTGCGGGTCCGACAGGCCATCGTTTATGCCATCAACAACGAAGGGATCGTGGAAAAGATCATGAAGGGGACCGCCACAGTGGCCGGCCAGCAGAGTCCGCCGGGGTACGCCGGGCACAATCCCGCACTGAACCCCCGATACGACCTGAAAAAGGCCAAGGCCTTGATGAAGGAGGCCGGATATGCGGACGGCTTTTCCTGCACCATGATCGCTCCCAACAACCGCTATGTGAACGACGAAAAGATTGCCGAAGCGGCCGTCTCTATGCTGGCCAAGATCAATATCAAGGTCAATTTAAAGACCATGCCCAAGGCCCAGTACTGGGATGAGTTCGACGCCCAGGTGGCCGACATTCAGATGATCGGCTGGCATTCGGACACCGAAGACTCCGGAAACTTTACCGAATTTCTGGCCATGTGCCCCAACAAAGAGACCGGCTACGGCCAGTACAACAGCGGAAACTACTGCAATGCCAAGGTCGACGAGCTGACCCTGGCCGCCCAGACCGAGACGAACCTGAAATTGCGGGCTGAAATCCTCCAGGAGATCGAAGAGATTCTTTACAACGAAGCAGCCTTCGTGCCCTTCCACTGGCAGAACCACTCTTACGCAGCCAAGAAGGGGATCGATGCGGCGCCGGTCATCAACACCCAGAATTTTCCGTATTTCGGAGATCTGGTCATCCAATAATCCAATCGCTGGCGCAATTGGATTATCGGGGTTTCGCGTTCCGCGAAACGGGAACTGAAGAATATCGGTAAATCCTTCGGCCCTGCCGCAGGGGCAGGCACCGTTTGAGAAGCCTCCTTTTGGTGAGGTGGCGCCTGAAATAATAAATGCTGTCTGGAACCAATGGGGCAGGCCGGTAGCGTGGTCAATCGGCCTGCCCCGAATCTATGGGATCGGCGGCAGAGTGCGTCGTTTATGCTTGCATTCATCATCAGACGGATTTCCCAGGCGATCCTGGTGATGCTGGTCATCAGCCTGATCGGGTTCACCATCAAGAACAAGATCGGCGATCCGGTTCGGGACATGGTGGGCGAACGGGTGACGCCGGCCGAACGGGCGCAAATCCGCGACCGGCTCGGGCTCAACGATCCGTTTCTGGTTCAATATGTGCGCTTCTTGAAAAACGCGGCCCGCGGAGACCTGGGACTGTCGTTCTTTCACAAGAAGCCGGCGCTTTCGGTGATTCTTTCCAAGGCCCCGGCCACGCTGGAGCTTGTATTCTGTTCGGCCATGATCCTGATCTTCGTTTCCCTGCCCGTGGGGATTTACACCGCGATTCGGCCCCGGAATTGGTTTTCCCGCTTTACCATGAGCTTTTCCACTCTGGGTGTTTCGATCCCGGTGTTTTTAACGGCGATCATGCTCATCTACGTTTTTTCCGTGGAGCTCAACTGGCTTCCCTCCTACGGCCGGGGCGAGACGGTGAGGGTCTACGGCTGGGACAGCGGACTGCTGACCCTTGACGGGCTGGTCCACCTGGTTCTTCCGAGCCTTTCCCTTGCTTCCATCATGCTGCCGCTGTTTATCCGCTTGATCCGCAGCGAAATGATGGAGATCCTGGAGACCGAGTACATCAAGTTTGCCTGGGCCAAAGGGCTCACCCCCCGGCGGGTATGGCTTCTGCATGCCTTCAAGAACACCCTGCTGCCGGTGATCACCGTCTTCGGGGTGCAGATCGGGATCATGTTCGCCTTTACGATTTTAACCGAGACCGTCTTCCAGTGGCAGGGAATGGGGTTCATGTTTTTAGAGGCGGTGGAACGGTCGGACACCTCGCTGCTGGTGGCCTATCTGGTGGTGGTGGGGGCGATTTTCGTGGTGGTCAACACGGTGGTCGATATCATCTACGGGCTGGTCAACCCGATGGTCAGGATAACGGGGAGAACATGAACCGGACCTGGCGGCGTTTTACAAGCTCCTATTTTTTGTACAGCTTCCGGCGGGACTGGGTAGCCATGTCCAGTTTCTCGGTTCTTTTGCTGTTTCTCGCGGTCGGGCTGGCGGCGCCGCTGATCTCCCCATACGATCCCTGGGATGCCGGAAGCATCGACATCATGAACTCGGAGATCCCGCCCCGGTGGATGGCCGAAGGCGAGCAAGACTTTTTGCTCGGCACCGACGTCCAGGGCCGGGACATGTTCAGCACCATGCTCTACGGGCTTCGACTGTCCATCGTCATCGGTCTGGGGGCGGTGTTTCTGCAGGCGTTTGTCGGTATCACCGTCGGGCTGGTGGCGGGCTACAGCGGGGGCAAGACCGATTCGATTCTCATGCGCGTCGCCGACATCCAGTTGTCTTTTCCCTATTTGATGGTGGCGATCTTCATCAGCGCCATCTTCCAGGTGGCCTTCGGCATCGGCCGATACGAAGATCTTGCCGTGCCGCTTTTGATCGTCATTATCGGGCTGGCCGAATGGCCGGTATATGCCCGTACCGTGCGCGCTGCGGTGATGGGGGAAAAAAACAAGGAATACGTGGAGGCGGCCAGGGTCATCGGGCTGAGCGGCGGAAAGATCATGTTCCGCCACGTGCTGCCCAACACCCTGACTTCGGTGCTGGTCATCTCCACCATCCAGGTGGCCAACGCGGTCATGAGCGAGGCGGCCCTTTCGTTTCTCGGCCTCGGAATGCCTGTCACCAAGCCGTCTCTGGGGTCCCTGATCCGCTCCGGATTCGAGTACATCTTCAGCGGAAGCTGGTGGATCACCTTCTTTCCCGGCATTTTGCTGGTGGTCTTCGTTCTGGTGATCAACCTGCTGGGAGACTGGCTGAGGGACGTGCTGAATCCGAAATTGTACAAAGGGTAGGCGCGGAGCGCCTGGCTGGGATGCTGGGATGCTGGGAAGCTGGAATGCGGGGAGGCTCGGAAGCGGGGAAGCTTTTAGCCTGAGAAGAGAAAAGAGAGACAAACAGTTGCTTTGAGCCGTTTTTTAGCCTCCCAGCCTCCCAGCCTCCCAGCGCGTCGGAAGCGTTGGCGAATAACCCATAACCAATAGCGAATAACGCCTTAATGCCGTCACTTCTCGAAGTACAGAACCTGGAAGTCAAATTCGCCCTGCGGATGGGGGAGCTGACCGCCATCGATGGCGTGAGTTTCCGCCTGGAAAAAGGGGAGCGGCTCGGACTGGTGGGCGAAAGCGGGGCCGGAAAATCGGTCACCGGCTTTGCGGTCATCAACCTGATCAGCCGGCCCGGGTACATTTCCGGCGGGCAGATCCTGTTCGAGGGGGTCGATCTGGCCGGCCTGTCCGCCGAGCAGATGCGGGACGTCCGCGGCAATCGGATCAGTATGATCTTTCAGGATCCGATGATGACCCTGAATCCGGTGCTGACCATCGGCACTCAGATGGTGGAAACGCTTCACGCCCACCGCAATATCAGCCGAAAAGAGGCGGAAGCCATCGCGCTGGAGAAGCTCAAGAAGGTGCAGATCTCTTCTCCGGAAAAGCGTCTGCGGCAATATCCCCACGAATTTTCCGGCGGCATGCGTCAGCGCATTGTCATCGCCATCGCCCTGCTGACCGATCCGGCGATGATTATCGCCGACGAGCCGACCACGGCACTGGACGTCACGATTCAGGCCGAAATCATGGACCTTCTGCTCTCCTTGTGCCGGGCCGAAGGGATGGGGCTGATCCTGATCACCCATGATCTGGGGGTGGTTTCCCAGGTCACCGAAAAAATTGCTGTTATGTACGCCGGCAGAATCGTGGAAAGCGGCCCCACGGACCGCATTACCCAGGACCCGAAACATCCCTACACCCAAGGGTTGATCAAGGCACTGCCCGGCAGCCTGCAGCCCCGCAGCCGGCTCAACCAAATCCCGGGGATGATGCCCACGCTCATCGATATTCCAAAAGGATGTTCGTTCCACCCCCGGTGTACGATTCGAGAAGAGATTTGTTCGGAGGTGTCCCCCCCGCTCCTTCGGCTGGATGAGCGTGACCGGATGGCGGCCTGCCACGTGGTGAGTCGGGTCGAAGGAATAAAACTTAAAGGCGAATCTCGCCGCAGCCGGTGGTGAGCCGAGAAAGTATTTACCGTGCTGGCGGGGGGAACCGTAAAAGCACGAAATTCGAAATTCGAAACAATCCCGAATGATCAAAATTCGAATGACCCAAACAACAGCAGATATTCGGAAGGTTTTGGGTTTTTTGCCCTTGGACCTTGTTTCGGTCATTTGAAAATTCGGATTTTGAATTTGTTTCGGATTTCGATATTCGGATTTCGGATTTGTTTCTAATAAAGCGGGGCCTTGGTATTGTCACAACCGTTTCCTTCGGAAAAGACCGAAACCATGACGATTACAAACAACAGACTGCTCACCCTGAAAAACGTGGTGAAGCATTTCGACATTTCCGGGGGGCTGCTGGACCGGCTCCGGCTGGAAAACGGCCGGCCCGTGCTTCACCGGACCACCGTCAAGGCGGTCAACGATGTGAGCCTGTCCATCGATGAAGGAGAAACCCTCGGTGTGGTGGGAGAAAGCGGCTGCGGCAAATCGACCCTGGCCCGGACCGTCATGGGCCTTTATCCGCCCACCCGCGGGGAGATCGTCTACCGCGGGAAGCGCATCGACCGCCTTTCCGCCCAGCAGATGCTTCCCTTTCGGGCCAAGATGCAGATGATCTTCCAGGATCCCTACGCTTCGCTCAATCCCCGCAAGACCGTGCGCCAGACCCTGGAAGAGCCGGTCGTGTTCCACAACCGGCATATTTCCAACGGCGAAGTCAAGGATCGGGTGAGTCAGGTGATGGAGCAGGT
Source organism: uncultured Desulfobacterales bacterium (assembly GCA_965602445.1). Taxonomy (GTDB): domain Bacteria; phylum Desulfobacterota; class Desulfobacteria; order Desulfobacterales; family CAFBRK01; genus JAIPEL01. Next base: position 27,511 of record CBFCZJ010000009.1, read on the forward strand.
CGGCGTCGATCCGGGGTGGGCCGGGCGATACCCTCACGAGTTTTCCGGCGGGCAGCGCCAGCGGATCAGCATCGCGCGCGCGCTGACGGTGGCGCCCGAATTCATCGTGGCCGACGAGCCGGTGTCGGCGTTAGATGTGTCCATCCAGGCCCAGATCCTGAACCTGCTGATGAAGGCCCAGGAGGATCTAAAGCTGACCTACATGTTCATCACCCACGATCTTTCGGTGGTCCGGCACATCAGCACCCGGGTGGCGGTCATGTACCTGGGGACCCTGTGCGAAGTGGCTTCGGCCGACACCCTCTTTGCCTCGCCGCGCCATCCCTATACCCAGGCCCTGCTCAGCGCCATTCCGAAACTGGGCGCCGAAAAAAAGCGGCATGTCAAACTCAAGGGGGAAGTCCCCACCCCCATCCGTCTGCCCTCGGGCTGCGTGTTTCACGGCCGCTGCATCCATGTCGATCAGCGCTGCAGAGAAGAAGTCCCCAGGCTCCGGCACCTTTCCTCCGGCACCCGGGCCGCCTGCCACGGGGTGGAAGAGGGAAGAATTTGATGGCGCTTTGCGCCGCTGGAAGGCGAGGAGGCTGGGATGCCGGGAAGCCGGGGTTGAAGCTATAACGCCACTTTGGGGATTCGAGATGCCTCGAAATGGATAATTTGCTGCCGGTATACGAACTCGCCCCAAAGGATACCTAACATCGGCACGGCAGGGACGCCGTGCCCTACGAAAAACCACGGCTTCGAGCGAAG